>QKDP01000144.1 GCA_003252055.1 Desulfobacter postgatei
CTAAACGGAAGACGGCTCCCATCGGAGTAGACCTGTGAATACAACCGCAGATTACCGGAAGCGGATGAGGCTGGATTAATTATCCGACCTCATCCTACTCGATTTACCTAGCAAATCACCCTTCAAGTTTGAATGACACTTTTAATTTTACCCGGTATCCTATAATCCGGCCGTCTTCCAGACGCATATCCATTTCTTTCACCTCGGCCACCCGCATATCCCTTAAGGTTTTATCGGCGGTTGACACAGCGGCCTTGGCAGCATCCTCCCAGGATTTTTCAGAAAACCCAACGAGTTCGATCATTTTGTAAACACTGTTTTCCATAATAATCTCCTTAAAAATTAAAAGTTAGGGTTTAATAACGATAAAAAAGCACATGATGACACTTAAATAAGCTGCCCGAACTGATTTGAATTTGAGATTTGGAGATAGAGAAGCAACTTAAACTTATTGATGATATTATACAGATAGTGCATCAATTTGTATAGAATTTTTTAATCAAACAGGCATCAAATTAAGAACGCGGGCCTTTCAATCTCTCTGAAAGGCCCGGGTCAAGTTTCCGCTACACAAATTGAGCGATGGGTATAAGATGTATGCGATTTAAGCCTGTGTATCCTTTTCGATACGGGCACCGATTTTGTATCCGCAGATGGGACAAAATTTCTGGTGCTCGACATCGATGGGGCTTTTACAGTTCGGACAGATATCCGATGCGGGTGAAAGTTCCACGAGAAGTTCACCGTTGACAACCGGGATCATCTTTTTGGTTTCCTGGTAATTGGCTGTCTTCAGAACCCGTTTGACAATGCCGTCAACCGGTGAGAGAACGGCTTTTTCCTGTTTCATGATCGAAATATTGAAAAGTTCTTCGCCTTTCTGGATGAAGTCTCCTTCATTGGCATACATGACCCACAGATCGCCGTTGCTCGGCGCCGCAATATGATAAATATTGCGGATATCGGCCATTTCAATGGATTCGGTTCCTCTGCCGATGGCCTCACTGACCTTGACCTTGTAGATAAAAACTTCCGAATCGAAAAGGTAACGGACCACGCAGTGTCCGGTCTCGTTCGGAGGGGAAATATCCAGAATGGTCATCTGATGGGGTTTGCCGCTGCTGTCCGTAAATTCCATTTCAACACCGACTTCCATACCTTCAAACCAGATATCCACCGGAAGGTTGTTCGGATCGCTGAACTTTGCCGTAAACTCGAAGGTTTTCAGTGCATCCCCGGGATGATTAAGATAGAGAACGAATTCTTCCTCCGTGGGTTCCCGGTGAATCAGATCTCTGAGTTTGTCATGTTCTGCCTCGAAATCGATGTCATCAAGCGTGTTCAACGGTGATTCCTTTGTCCGGCCGGAAATGGCCTCCTGATAATTCTCACCGAACGCGCTTTCATAAACCCAGTCTGGCGGAAAACCGAGCGGTAGTTTACCGAAATTGCCCCGCAGCAGATTCCGGAAGGCATCATTGCTGTCGCGGTACAGTTCCAGCCGTGCCGCCTTGATTTCCCTGGGCAGATCCTTTTCAGGGATGGTATTGACGGCTTTGAGGGTAAACAGAAGACGCCGAACCGCTTCTTCACCGCCGCGCTGATAAGCCCCGGTAACAGCCAGGAATGCAGTATTCCAGGTAATCTGAGAGCCCGGCGTCACATCATGATAACGCGTGATCTTGCGTGTTCCCTTCAGGAATTCCAGCATATGCGGCAGAAGATGGATATATCCCTGTTTCATGGCGCCTTCCTGGGAAGAAGAGGTCGCGCCGCCCGGCATTCCGTGTTCGACGACATCATAATCAATACCTTGGAAATAGGGCGAACAGTAGCGGTCGTAGTAGGGCATGATCTGTTTGAGTATGAAGCCGCAGGAGCGGATCATGTCTTTGTTCAGGTTGGTTTTCAGGCCGAGTTCATCTTCGATATAGGCTGCTGTCGAAAGAACTTCGCCCTGGCCATACCAGCGGACGGCTGCGCCGATTCCGGTGTCCAAGATGTTGGCGCCGGCTTGGGCCGCCGCACCCACGGCCGGAACAAACAATCCGTCGGTATAATGACGATGGTAATGCATGACAAGTTCAGGATATTTTTTGCGAATTTCGCCCACCAGTTTGCGGATGAATCTGGGCGGGCAGACACCGGCCATGTCCTTGAGGCAAAGTATAATGGTGCGGAGTGCTTTATCCGTTGTCAGGCCGGAAACGCTGGCGACCATCGACAGGATTTCATCCGTCACCGAGAGATAATGCTTTACATCGAAGCCTTCTGCAAAGGAAAGAGAAATAGCCGGCTCGAAGATATTGGTTTTGGAATCCATAACCACTTCGGCAAAGGGACGCATATTTTCAATGTGATTCAGAAAATCAAAGCAGCGAATCACATCATAATGCCCGCAGATCATTTCCCCTGTCTTACGCATCAGATTGCGCGGCTGCGGTTTGTATCCCAGTACATTGGTGGAGCGGATCAGGATCTGCTTGAGCGTCTGCGGTGCAAATTCATTCCACTCTGCGGCTTCGGTGAACGGGTAGGTCATATTGGCCAGCATAGCGACATGGAAATGGGCACCGCCGCCGTTTTTTATAGAGAAGAAACCGCATCTATCCAGATACGGCCCGATCAGCCTGTCTTCGGCCAGGCGGAAGCGATTTCCACTGTTGGACTGGGTAATATCCCGGGGCGTTGTATCCGTAAAATGAATATAACCGCTGTCCCGAACGAAATCCAGAATAGCCTGGCGGTCTCCGCGAGGATACGGATGGACAAAGTTGTTGTGCACTTCAGGGGGAGGGACCGGTTTGAAAGGCCCGACCCGTTTGTCATCCCGTCCGCGGTATTCGCCTAACTGGACAAACTCGTTATATCCCTTGGCCGAAATTTCAGCCACCAGACGGGAGAGCCTTACAGGTTCCGGTGCCTGATCAACATATTTCATCAATTCAGGGGCTTTTTCGATGAATTTGGTATCATAAACGCCTGAATTGAAAAGCGGATGGTCGAGAATCTGACGATGAAAGGGGATGGTCGTCTTCACGCCGCCAATATGATACTCACGCAGGGCGCGCCGCATGACCTTGACGCATTTGTTCCAGCTGCGGCCGAAAGAGATCAGCAGAGTTGCGGCCGAGTCATACTGGGACGGAAATTCGTATCCTGAGCTGATACAGGTATTCAGCCGGACACCCGTACCGCCCGGGGGGGCATGCCGCGTTATCAGACCGGCATTGGGTGAAAAATTGTTCTGGGGATCTTCACAGTTGATTCTGACCTGCATGGCATGCTGGTACGGTTTGGTCTCTTCTTCGTTGAAACTGAGCGCAGCACCAAAGGCAATAGCGATCTGTTCAGCCGCAAGGTCCACACCGTAGCGGCATTCCGTAATTCCATGCTCGACCTGAAGCCGGGTGTTGACCTCGATGAGATAGGGCGTTCCATCCATATCCACCAGGAATTCGACCGTTGCCAGAGAATAATAATTCACATGCTTGACCAGTTTGGCCGAATACTCCTTGAGTTTGCAGCGAAGTTCCTCGGTCATGCCCGGCCAGGGGGAAGGAGTGATTTCGACCAGTTTCTGATGATTTCTCTGAATCGTGCAGTCCCTTTCATCAAAAGTAAAAACATTGCCGTGCTGATCGGCGGCAACCTGAATTTCAATATGGCGCACGTTGGTCAGCAGTCTTTCCATGAACAGCTTGGGATTGCCGAAAGACGCCTGGGCAAATGTCGATGCCTTGACAAAAGCGGATTCGAATTCTTCTTCGGAGTATACTTCGTAGATTCCCCGTCCGCCACCGCCACCTTCAGCTTTGAGCATGATCGGATAACCGATTTTTCGGGCAAAGACACGTGCCTCCTCCAGTGTAACGGCATCTTCCGTACCGGGGACAACCGGAACACCCAGTTCCATGGCCAGTTTACGGACGGCAACTTTGTTGCCGAGAAGCCGCATGGCATCATGCGGCGGACCGATAAAGTAAATACCGGCTTCTTCACATTTCAGGGGAAAACTGTAATCCTCCGCTGCAAAGCCCCATCCGGGGTGAATGGCAATAACCCCTCGTTTTTTGGCTTTTTCAATAATTCGGTCAATATCAAGATACGATGTAGGATCTTCCCCCAACAGCAGCAGTTCCTGGGCACTGCGGGTGGAGGGGGACGTTTTATCGACATCGGTTGCAGTCATGATTGAGATGGCTTCCATCTCCGAAATTGAACGGCAGAGTCGGCGGGCAGGAATACCCCGATTTGCAACAAGGATGGGTTTGCCCTTATTTTCAGCCAGAACCTGCTCAAAAGTTTTTGCTTTCATCACTTCTAAAATTCCCCTAATATATTTTTATTAAAACTAAAATATTATAATTCATTTAACTCCCTGGCGAAAGATCAATTCGCATGAAGTTATTCAACCGTTAAAATTCTTCCGGAATGAATGACCTCTGTTTGGGTATTTCTTTTTATCAGCAGCCCGCCATTTTCAGCAACACCGATAATGATTGCCGAACAAACCTCCTCTCCATTTTTCAGAATATGGATGTGCTTGCCGCGCCATGCCAGACGGCCGGTAATGAGGTCTATGAATTCAGATGGTTGGATCTGCTCAATCAACATCCGGAAACAATGGATGCCTGATTCCACCAGGTGAGACCAGACTTTCAGCGGTGAGAAATCAAATCCTTCTTCAGATAGACAGGTCGCCGCTATGAATGTTTCGGTGCCAGCTGTCTGCAAAGACGGCGCCGAAGCCATATTGATCCCGATTCCCACAATGATTTTCCTGCGGCGCTGCTCAACCAGAATACCGCCGATTTTCCGGTTTTTGTATAGGAGATCGTTCGGCCATTTTATCTGGACATCGATACCCAACAATTCAAGACCACGGGTGACAATGTAAGCGGCGACAAGGGGTAATAAATTTTCCCGATAAGCATTGGGAGTATTGCTGCCGGAAAATTCTGGCCACACCCAGGATGCATAAAGATTTCCGACAGGAGAAACCCAGTTGCGCCGGAACTGTCCTCTGCCGGCTGTCTGCTCCGTGACGATGACCGAGGCCCAGGTATGGATTTCCCGGCGGCTCAGAAGATCCCAGGCCAGATCCATGCTGCAACTGTATTGATCGTAGATCAGAATCGTCGGCGCACTCCTTGTTGAGTCGGCGGATGGATACCAGACGGAATGTCGGACTGCCGGGAAAATGTCCTGCCCATGTATCTGTTCCCATGGACCGAATGCTGCGATATCTTTCATCCACAATTGATGCCGCTTTGCAATTTGGTCAGGATGCATCGTCAGTACAGGACGCGTCATCTAAACAGGAATCCCGCAGAATGAATATAAATATCCAAAATATACAATTTAAAGATGCCCTTATATGAAAGTTACAATAAGTTGTTGAATTATTTTCATGTTTTGTTGTGGGGTGAGTCTGGGTGTTGATAGGCCAGGCCAGCCCATGGTTGTTTATAAGAAAGTCTGTGCAACCTACACAGATCTTTCAACTTTCGTTGTGGGCTGAACCACGGTGAAAAACCAGGTCAGCCCGTGGCTGTTATATGATATCGGGGTTTGATGTATGCGTCTGTCCATTTGATTCTTTTTTATGGCAGCCTTTCCGAATCATTGTAATGCTTTCCTCGGCCTCGGGTGCAATAATTGCGGTAATCCGCATATGATCTTCAAGAAAGGTGTTTGCCGTGGGAACATACTCTTTTCCGTCTAAAACATATCGAATCAGAAGACAACCACTTGGAAGTCCGAGAGCGCTTATTTTTTTTCCGGAAAAAGGAGACCCTTCTTCAATTTTAAAATCGAAAAGCATGGGCTCGGTTAAATTCAATCCACTTCCGTCACGGTCAAGATCTCGCTCAAGCAAGGTTTCGTAAATAGGTAGATTGTTCATCATTTCCGCAACCGCGTAAGCACAAAAACAACTTACAAGCAAAGGCAGCATCTGCTGATAACCGCCGGTCATTTCAACGATCAGGGCCACACCGGTCAAGGGTGCCCGAACGATGGCGGAAAAATAGGCAGCCATTCCCACAACGGCGAAGACTGCCGGCTCCGTTACAACTGACGGGGCAACATACTGAGAGGCATAGCCCACTGCAAAACCCAAAAGAGCTCCGAGAGACAAGAGAGGAGAAAAGATGCCTCCTGAAGCACCAGTACTGTAGCTGGTGGTTGCCAGAAAAAAACGAAAAACAAAAAAAAGAGGAATCGAGGAAATGGTGAATTTACCGACCATAACGACTTCAGCTAGGGAATGACCGGTTCCAATAGCAATTGGGGAAAACCAGCCCACCAATCCGCTTACGGCTCCAATAAACGCCGCAACACTGAGTTTTTTCTTTCCTTTAAAAAGATCAAACAGATTGATGGTTCCGATCAGGCTCCGGTTATATAAAACCCCAAGTAATCCGGCCACAAGACCAAGCAGAACAAAGAAGGGCAACGATGCGATGGAAAGCGCCGGATAATTGGGGACCATAAACGACATCCGGCCGCCTGAAAGGTATCGTACAACGATATCGGCAATGGCCGCTGATAGAAAGACCGCTCCAAACACAAGAGGATGAAAATCACGTTGTATTTCTTCAAGAACAAACATCACGCCTGATAACGGGGCATTGAATGCCGCGGCAAGTCCGGCACCCGCCCCGGCACCGATGAGTGTTCGTTGCTCCCGGGGTCTGACTTTAAAAAAGGTGGAAACGGCATTACCCACGGCACCACCCATTTGGACGGTCGGTCCTTCACGGCCAAGAGCCAGCCCGCCGCCGATGGACAGAATCCCGGAAATGAATTTAACGGGCAGGACCCGTGACCATTTCAAGGTTCGCAATCGGTTCATGACTGCTTCAATGTGAGGAATACCGCTACCACTCGTTTCCGGGGCATAGCGGCAAACGATGAAAACGGATAACCCAGCACCCGTAACACCGAATAATACCGGGAATATCCATCCCCACTCAGGAAATTGGGCGGACCATACGATCAGGGTATTTCTCAGTTTGTCCGCAGCTTCGATAAATGCGCCGAAAAATGCGGAAACAAGGCCGGCGCCCAGCCCGACCAGGGCTGCAAGGGGAAACAGCTTCCGGCGCTGCCGTCTGGTCTGAAAGTCCTCTTGAATTTCGGAACGGATTGCCTCCAGCTCTGCAGATGATGCGGCATAATCTTTGATGACTTTTCGAGGCATTGGAATTCTGTGTCAGTCCAGTTTAAATTATGATTGAACACATTTTGTACATTATCCGGCAAATGCATCATCGGGCATTTCCATAACTGCGGTGATGTTGCTTAGCAGTGCTTCCATTTTCCCCATGGTGGCAGGCAGTATCCAGTGGATGAAGAACTCTGCGGTTTTAATCTGTCCCTGGTAGAAGGCCACGTCTTTCTTCGCGGCACCTTCAATTTTCGGCTCTGCCACAACGGCTCTCCACAGTTCTATCCAGCCCATGCATACATCGCCGCATACATCCAGGAACGGGTGTGCCATGGCAAATGCATGGAGCACATTCTCCGACATGGCGGTCATGCCCATGTGCATGGCCACTTCGCCAAGTTTATCAACGCTTTTTTCAACTTTTGCAGCCATGGGCACCAGCGCTTCGATCTGCTTTGCAGCGGCAATAGTGGCGTTCATTTCACCAAGAAGATCCATGAAAGGTTTACCTTTTTTATGACCCAGTTTTCTGCCCAAAAGATCCATGGCCTGGATGCCGTTGGTGCCTTCATAGATGGAGGTAATCTTGCAGTCCCGCAGCAGCTGTTCCTGGGGATATTCCCGGATAAAACCATAACCGCCGTAAATCTGTACACCTTGGGTACAGACCTCAAAAGAGCGATCCGTATTGTATGATTTTATAATGGGTGTCAAAAGCTCAATCAGACCGCTCCATTTATCTTTTTCTGCTTCGGTGGCTGCGATTTTTGCACGGTCAAAGCAGATAGATGAATAGTAAAGCAATCCGCGCATACCGTCCACATAGGCCTTCATGGTAAGCAGCTGACGTTTTACATCTGGATGATTAATAATGGCCACGGGTTTGGCGCCGGAATCAAAAATTTTGGTCAGATCCACACCCTGGATTCTATCCTTGGCATAGTTGACAGCATTAATATAGGAAGCAGAGGCAAGGGCAAATGCCTGTACGGCAACACCATGGCGGGTTTCATTCATCATGACGAACATCGCTTTCATGCCCTTGTTTTCATCGCCTAAAAGCTCACCGATGCAGTTTCCTTTTGATCCAAATGCCAGGGCTGATGTGGCATTACCGTGGATGCCCATTTTTTCTTCAAGACCGGTGCACACAACATCATTAAATTCGCCAATGGAGCCGTCTTTGTTTACCCGGTATTTAGGAACAAGAAACAAAGAGATACCTTTGGTACCGGCAGGTGCCCCTTCAATTCTGGCAAGAACAGGATGAATAATATTTTCAGTCAAATCCTGGTCACCGCCGGATATAAAAATTTTGTTGCCGGTAATGGTGTACGTGCCGTCATCGTTTTTAACAGCTGTTGTGCTCAGGTTGCCTACATCGGAACCTGCTTCAGGTTCGGTCAGGCACATGGTACCGGCCCATTTGCCGGTGTACAGATTTTTTAAATAGTTTTTTTTCTGGGCTTCTGTGCCGAACTTTTCGACCAGTTTACCGGCACCGTGGGTAAGGGCCGGATACATAAAAAAGGCACAGTTTGCACCAGTAAAAAATTCGCTGGCAGCCGTGCCAAGAACCTTTGGCATACCCTGTCCGCCATATTCGGCGTCATCACACATGGCCACCCACTCACCTTCACATAACAGCTTGTAAATCCTATGAAAACAGTCTGGTATGCTTACTTTACCGTTCTCAAGTGTGCAGCCGGTCTGGTCACCTTCTTTGTTGGTGGGAAGGATCTCTTTGACAGCCAGATTTCTTGCTTCCATGAGCACCATGTCCATGGTTTTTTGGGTAAAGTCTGCAAACGTTTCATTTTCAGCCAGATCAGAGGCTGAAAGCATTTCATGAATTACGAACTCCTGATCACGTCTGTCCGCAATGGATTGTACCATAATGGATGTTTCCTTTAATCAGATTTCAATACGGACAGGAAAGCCGACTGAGGGATCTCTACAGATCCCACCATTTTCATTCTTTTTTTACCTTTTTTCTGTTTTTCAAGAAGTTTGCGCTTTCTTGAAATATCTCCGCCATAACATTTGGCCGTAACATCTTTGCGATAGGCAGAAATGGTTTCCCTTGAAATGATCTTTCCGCCAATGGCACCCTGGATGGGTATTTTAAACTGCTGTCTTGGGATTTCTTCACGCAGTTTTTTGCAGGCAGCTCTTGCCTTGGTCTCTGCCTTATCCCGATGAATCAGCATGGAAAGCGCATCCACGCGTTCCCCGTTTATCAGAAAATCCAGTTTTACAAGATCTGTTTCCTGGTAGCCTGCAATTTCATAATCAAAGGAACCATAGCCCTGGGTCACACTTTTAAGACGGTCATAAAATTCATAAACCACCTCGGCCAAAGGCAGAATAAATTTCATTTCCATACGGTTGGCGGTCAGATACTGATAATTGGTACTGACGCCGCGAAACTCATGGCAGACCTGCATGACATTGCCCATATACTTATCCGGTACAATGATGGAGGCTTTGATGATGGGTTCCCTGACACATTTAATTTCTGTGGGATCAGGATATTCGGTTGGGTTATCAATTATCTTAACTTCCCCTGACACGTAGGTGACTTCATACTGGACTGAAGGGGAAGTTAAAATCAGTGAAATATCATATTCCCGCTCAAGGCGTTCCTGAACCACTTCAAGGTGTAAAAGGCCCAGGAACCCACAGCGGTACCCGAACCCCAGTGCTGCAGACGAATCTTTTTCATAAATCAGGGAGGCATCATTCAGCTTGAGTTTTTCCAACGCTTCGGTCAATTCCTCATAATCATCGGACGCCACCGGATACATGGAAGAGAACACCACAGGTGTGGGTTCCCTGAAACCGCCCAGGGCCTTGTCGCACCGTTTGTCCGGCATGGTTACCGTATCACCGATTTTGACATCGGATATAAGTTTTATCCCTGCAATAAAATATCCAACCTGGCCGGCTTCAAGACTTTGCTGGGGATTGCGCTTGATCTGGAACAGTCCCACTTCTTCGACCTTGTAGGTCGCATTATTGGACATGAACTGAATCCGGTCCCCTTTTTTAATACTTCCCTCAAAAATTCTGACATGAATGATAACGCCCCTGAAAGCATCATAGTGGGAATCAAAAATCAAGGCCTTGAATGCGCCTGTGTTTTCCACGGTGGGAGCGGGTATTTTGTCAACAATGGCTTGAAAAATTTTGTCAACACCTGTGCCCACTTTTGCAGACACAAGAAGCGCCTGTTCACTGTCAAGGCCTAAATCTTCATCAATCTGGTTTTTGACCCATTCGATCTCGGCCGAAGGCAGGTCAATTTTATTGATGACCGGCAGGACCTCAAGTTCATGTTCCATGGCCAGGTACAGGTTGGCAAGGGTCTGGGCCTCTACCCCCTGGGATGCGTCGGCCAGTATCAACGCGCCTTCACAGGACGCAAGGGCTCTTGACACTTCATAGGAAAAATCCACATGTCCCGGTGTATCAATAAGGTTAAGCAGAAACTGGCTGCCGTCCGGTGCTGTATAGGGAAGGGATACGGTCTGGGATTTTATGGTGATTCCCCTTTCCCGTTCAATATCCATGGAGTCCAGGATCTGCTCTTTCATGTCCCGATCTTCTATAATACCGGATAGCTGGATCAACCGGTCAGACAAAGTGGATTTGCCATGGTCAATATGCGCAATAATAGAAAAATTTCTAATATGCAGGGGATCGTATTTCAATTAGGCTCCAAACTAAGCGTTAACAAAAAAGATGTATCTATATCAAATAAAACACTACATTTATCCAAGGAAAGCCGCCGCAATCAGTTAACCGCAGCCCCTTAATCTGCAGCAATTCGCATGCTTAAATCAACGGATACCGCCTGATGGGTGAGCGCACCGCAGGAAATAACATCCACGCCGGTTCCGGCAATGGCGTTTAACGTCCGCAGGCTGACATTGCCCGACGCTTCCACCACGGCCCGTTTTCCGATCAATGCCACGGCTTTGGTCATGGCATCAATGTCCATATTGTCCAGCATGATCACATCGGCCTGGGCATCAAGGGCCTGCTGCACCTGGGTCATGTCTGAGACTTCAACTTCCACCTTCATCAGATGGGAAGCTCTGGCCCGAACGAGGGAAACGGCCGCCGCAATAGAGCCGGCAGCCGTAATATGGTTGTCCTTAATCAGAATGCCGTCATAAAGGGCAAATCGGTGATTAAATCCTCCCCCGGCCCTGACAGCGTCTTTTTCAATTTTCCGCCACCCAGGCGTTGTTTTTCTTGTATCCACCAGCCTGACTTTCGGGTTATCCAGGGCTTTGACAAATTCTCGTGTCAGGGTTGCGATACCCGAAAGCCGCTGCAAAAAATTTAAAGCCACACGTTCCGCTGTCAGAAGTGAGCGGATATCCCCAGTGACAGTAAAAATCACATCGTCTTTTTTAATGGCGTCCGAATCATTAAAATGGATCTTGCATGCCATTGACGGATCTACAGTATGGAACACCTTTTCTGCCACATTCGTTCCGGCCAGGATAAAATCCTGTTTTGCAACAATGATGGCGGTTTTTTCCTGGGGATGAAGGAAGATACTTTCCGTGGTCACATCCCCAAGACAGGTATCTTCAAAAAGAGCCAGCCGGATGATTTGTTCTGTCATATCCATGGGTATACGTTTTGGGTTATACGTTTTTCAACTACTCTTGTTTCAGATTTTTCACCCGGTCCAAGTTCACCGTAATTTTATCCTGCTTCTCTTTTAATTCTTCATGCTGTGCCCTGACCTTGTCGATAACATCTTCCGGGGCTTTTTCAAGGAAACTATCGTTATTCAGCCGTTTCTGGATACTGTTGAGCTCTTTGGTGTTTTTCTCCAGCTCCTTTTCAATACGGCTGATTTCCTTGTCAAAATCAATTACACCTTCAAGGCAGACATAGCAGGTGGTGGCACCTGAGACGGTGGTGGCTGAAGCTTCAGGCGGGTTGTCTGCATCACAGAAAGACAGGTTCTCAAGGGTGGCAAGATTAATAATCACAGATTTGTTTTCGGCAATCAGCAGTTTTTCTGCATTTTCTGCCGTGGTGGCCAGAACCTTAACCCTGGTGGAGGGCTGGATGTTCATCTCGGATCTGATATTACGGATACCTGAGATCAAAGAGAACATAAATTCCATCTCTTTTTCACAGGACGAATCTTTGAATTTCTTGAAATCATCGTCGTTATAGGGAAACGCTGCCTTCATCACAGAGCCGCTTGTGCCCGGAAGAATATTGTAAATTTCTTCGGTAACAAAGGGCATGAAGGGATGCAGCATGATAACGATATCTTCGAGCACTTTTGCCAAAACACCACGGGCAGCGTCACGCTGGTCAGCCCCTAATTTTTCATACAGGGCGGGCTTGGCAGCTTCAAGGTACCAGTCGCAGAATTCATGCCATACAAACTGGTAAACCGCAGAAGCCGCTTCATTGAACCGGTATTCCTCAATCCCCTGTTTAACGGCAAAAGATGTTTCAGCACACCTGGACAAAATCCAGCGGTCCGTCAGGGTCAGGTCAAGATTATCGGTCAGTGCGTCTTTCTCCGTAATGTGCATCAAGGTGAACCTGGCCGCATTCCACAGCTTGTTGACAAAATTTCTGTACCCCTCCACCCTTGATTCGGACATTTTAACGTCCCTGCCCTGGGCGGCAAAAGCAGCCAGCGTAAACCTGAACGCATCTGCGCCGTATTCATCAATCACCTTGAGCGGATCAATAACATTGCCCTTGGACTTGGACATTTTTTTGCCATGTTCATCCCTGACCAGGGCATGGATATAAACATCCTTGAACGGAACTTCATCGTCCATAAAATGGATGCCCATCATCATCATTCTGGCAACCCAGAAAAACAGAATATCAAACCCGGTAACCAGGACATTGGTCGGATAAAAAGTTTGCAACAGATCTGTCTTTTCAGGCCAGCCCATGGTGGAAAAGGGCCACAGAGCCGAAGAAAACCAGGTATCAAGAACATCGGTTTCCTGGACAATTTTTTTGGAGCCGCATTTGGGGCAGGCATCAGGATCCGTTTCTTCAACAATAACAGCCTTGCAATCCGCACATTTCCATACAGGGATGCGGTGTCCCCACCAGATCTGACGGGATATGCACCAGTCCCGGATATTGTCCATCCATTCAAAATAGGTTTTTGACCAGTTTTCAGGAATAATTCTGGTTCTGCCGTCCCGTACGGCCTGGGCTGCTTTTTCAGCCAAAGGACCTACCTTGACAAACCATTGTTTGGAAATGGAAGGTTCAACATCGGTGTGGCAACGGTAACAATTGCCCACGCTGTGTTTCAAGGGTTCTTTTTTCTCAAGCAAACCTAACTCTTCAAGCGCCTTAACCGCTTTTTTGCGGCATTCAAACCGGTCAAGACCTGCAAACCGCCCTGCCCCTTCCATCATTGCGCCGGCATCATCAATGACCTTTAATTTTTTCAGACCGTGCTTTTCACCCAGATGAAAATCATTGGGATCATGGGCCGGGGTGACTTTCAGGGCACCGGTGCCAAACTGGGTATCAACATATTCATCCCGGATGATGGGAATTACCCGGTCTGTGAGGGGCAGTTGAACTTCTGTTTCCCCAAAATTTTTGAATCTTTCGTCTTCGGGATTGACGGCCACGGCCATATCCCCAAACAGGGTTTCAGGCCGGGTGGTGGCAACGGTCAGCCCTTTTTTCTGGCTGCCTTTGAACGGATAACGGATATAATAAAGATAACCGTCTTTTTCTTCGTATTCAACCTCAAGGTCTGCAAGTGCGGTCTTGCATCTGGGACACCAATTAATGATATACTGGTCTTCATAGATCAGGCCTTCCTTGTACAGACGGACAAACACCTTGCGCACCGCCTCGGAAAGCCCTTCGTCCATGGTAAAGCGTTCCCGGTCCCAGTCACACGAGGCACCAAGACGCTTGAGCTGGTTGATGATGGCACCACCTGATTTTTCCCGCCATTTCCAGACTTCCTCAATAAAAGCTTCCCGACCGACCTGGTCACGGTTTTTGCCTTCGGCAGCCAGTTTACGTTCCACCACGTTCTGGGTGGCGATTCCGGCGTGATCGGTTCCCGGCATCCATAGGACATTCTGCCCCAAAAGCCTTCTGTACCTGCACATGATATCCTGGATCACGTTGTTCAGCGCATGGCCCATATGGAGCACGCCAGTCACGTTAGGCGGTGGAATAACAATTGAAAAGGGGGGGCTGTCATTTTTGTCTTCAGCTTTGAAAAAACCGTTTTCAAGCCAGAATGAATACCATTTCTCTTCAATCTCTTTTGGTGAATATCCTTTGTCCAGGAAATCCGAACACATAATTCAACTCCTCAAACCCTTTTAATGTGACAAACCCTATATTTATTAAGGTCGGTGTCATGTTTTGTCGTGAACCGTCACGCGTTTTAAAAAGCATAGCAGTCCAAAGCCGGTTAATGAAAAAGGGGATTGAATCAATCCCCGTCACGTTAATAAAAATTTTTAAAAATTAAGTCAATCGTTTAATCAGGCTTAACCAATATCCTCAAGATATTTCTGAAGTCCTGCTTTAATATTTTCTATTTCATGCTTGATAACCTTTTCCATTACTTCAAAAACGATTTTTTCAATGGTTTTAGAAAATTTTTTCTCTATAAGTTTTTCAAGGACAGCTTCTAACTCGCCCCGGTCCAGTGACGGCATGATATTTTCACTACCCTCCCGGGCCAAAGAAACATCATCGGGAATCAATGTTTCCGGATCAGGGCCTTCCTGTCTCAGTTCAATTATTTCCCGGTCTTTGGGTGATGACGCTTCCGTGACCACTTCGGTCAACTCAATAATATCATCATCATAATCTTGAACCATAAAACTCTCATTTTGTCCTGATTTTAAAGCGTTTGATTTTATTTTTACGAGGATAAAAAATTATCAGAACAGATAAAAAGTGTCAAGAATTTATGCTTGTTTCAGATAGCTGAGCAGCTCTGTGCATGTGACCGGAAAATAATGAAAGTTGATCCAAAAACGAAAAAAGCCGCTGAATAATCAGCAGCTTGTTTGATGTGGTGCCGAAGGGGAGATTCGAACTCCCACAAGCGTACGCTCGCTAGTCCCTGAAACTATTTACATGTTATCCAACGACTAAATAGCGCAAAGACAAACAAAAATAGACAAATACATTTTATACATAATATCAATACATTGTAATTATACATCAGATATATACAACATAAAACAAATATACAAAGATGAAGACTTGTTAAATGGGAAAAGTTACCTAAACGTTACCCAAAATATTTATCACCATAAGAGCTTGGTTGAGCATAGCATAAAAGCACTCTTGACAATAGTATCATTATTGATATTGTATGACCATGGGCCAAATAGAAAAGCTATTAAATGATATTTACAAAAATCCAGCCAACGTGAAATTCACAGATTTATGCAAGGTCTGTGAACATTATTTTGGGACGGCCCGTCAATCTGGTAGTAGTCATCGAATATATAAAACACCATGGCAAGGTGACCCTCGGGTTAATATTCAAAACAGCAAAGGAAAAGCCAAAATCTACCAGGTCAAGCAAGTGATTAAAGCTATTGAAAGATTGGAGGTGGAAAATGACACTACAAAATGATCATTATACATATAGAGTTACCTGGTCTCCTGAGGACGAAGAATATGTCGGCCTATGCGCTGAATTTCCAAGTTTAAGTTGGCTTGCTAAATCTCCTGAATCTGCGTTAAAAGGTATTCGTAATACTGTGGAATCGGTCATTAAAGATATGAAAGACAATAATGAAAAAATTCCCCTACCAATTGCTTCTAAAAATTATAGCGGTAAATTTATGGTTCGTGTTCCACCAGAAGTTCATAGAAATTTAGCAATTCAAGCCGCAGAGTCAGGGGTAAGCCTAAACAGGCTGGTTAGTTCTCGTCTTAGCCATTAATATTTATTCATCTTTTTTTAAAAAAAGTTCTTGTTTTTAGACATAAATTGAGGTGCTTTTATTCTGTCCGGAGCCTGCCCGGTTGCCTCCGGGCCTGCCTCCCCTTGGGGACTCCCTCAACTTCTCCTTGGAAACAAAAAAATATCCTTTCCAGAATTGTAAGAGCTTCTCGTCGTATTCCGCAGTACAGCCTTTTAGTTCCAAAAAAAAGAAATAAAAAAAACGCCTTGAGGCGAAACTCCGCTCAGACTTTGCGGCGGATGATGATTTCTCGCGGCCCGGAGAGAACGGGGCGGAGCGTAAAGACCCTGTCCGCGAAAATCATCATTCGACGTGAAGTCCAACAACCGAAGGGCGTTA
>QKDP01000169.1 GCA_003252055.1 Desulfobacter postgatei
ATTTGGCAGGAGGTCCACGGGCCAGTGACAGTCGATTCCTTTCCAGAAGTCCGAATCCGCATCAAAGTTGATAAATAACAGCACATCCCGGCGAATCTGCCCGCGTTCCTGACGGTGGTGAAGATCTTGGACCCATTTGCGCAGGCTGACGTTTTCCACAAGGTCACCAACATTATATGTTGGAATCACCAGGATCTCTTCACCGGTCCGGTCATTCATGTAGGTTAGTGGATTATGGGCTTCCTCCCTTGTCAGGTGCCTTGAGAATACCCGGAACGCATCAAACGGGGCTGCACTGTAATAAAGGGCCACTGCCTCTATGCCCAAAGCTTTGTAGATACCGAAGTTACCGGGTGTGGTCATCATTTCCTGGGGGCGGACCACAGGGGTGTACTCGGAAAATAGGTCTTTTACCCCGCTTCCCCAGCGATTGCTGATTGACCACGACACAGTATCGGTCAACTCCCTGGAGTTCATTGCAGAGACCAGGCCATTGTTATATGACATCAACAGGACTTCATCCCTGCCCTTTGCAACGCGCTGCCGGATAGCCGGGATGATATCCGGGGCATATTTCGGAAGCAGCTGTTCGAGAGAAAAATGATTATCGAAATCCCAACTGGCCCGAACCGGTATGCCTTGGTCGTTAGCCCGGTTCAGGGTTTTGATAATATGTCGGATATTGGCGATGTCTTTACCGAAACCGTTGTCATCATTGGTATCCCCACGAAAGGAATGGTATAAATTGACATGGAATCCAAATGCCACACAGACCTTTAATTTTTTTTCAGCGGTTTGAACATTTTGGCTGGTGAGTAATGGAGACCACCACAGGATAAGACAGGAGAAAATAAATACAAAGAAGAGATAAGCGCGTTTTTTTTTAGATGGTATCCTCAATTGAGTCACCTCTAACAAATTTATAATACAATTCTTGTCCAACTATAACAATTCGGGCTAAAATAACAATTAAAATATAAATTACCATAAGGCCTTTTATGAATATCCTGATCATAGCCAACCCGGTTTCAAGCGGAGCCGATATCCGGAAAACAGCCCACAGACTTGCCGGCCGCCTCAAGGAAAGAGGACACGCGCCGCAGATCTACCTGACTCGGTACAGGGGAGATGCAAGGCATAAAATGTCGAGAGTCGACAACACGATCGACCGAGTCGTGGTTGTAGGGGGTGACGGAACCTTTAATGAAGTGCTGAACGGGATTCCCCGGAATCTTGGCATTCCCATCACCCAACTGCCTACGGGGAATGCCAATCTTCTCGGAAAAGATTTAAATTTGCCAACGCGCTGCAGTGCCATGGCAGATCTCCTGGAAAATGGAAAAATCGTTCAGGCGGACCTGGCTGCAATGAACGACTCAAAATTCATCATGGTGGCTGACGTGGGGTTCGGCGCCCGGGTCACCGAAGAAATGAAAAAAATTCGCCGGGGCAAAGTTAACAACTTCAGTTACCTGGTGCCGATATGTCGCGCTTTAAGGGATTTACCTCAGATTTACGAGGTTTGCGTGGATGAGACCAATTATGCCAAAGGAGCCATGGTTCTGGTCAGTAATGTAAGAACTTATGGGGGTATCTGCACCGTGGCCGATACCGCCGGCATAGATACAGGTGTACTGGATGTTGTGGTCCTGCCCCAGACTAGGGCCCAAGACCTGATTAATTACATGGCCCATATTTATTTTGGCAAATTGCACTCCGTAAAAGGAGTCAAATACCTGAAAGGCAAAAAAATTTCCATTCAGTGCAAAGACCCTGTGCCGGTGCAGTTAGACGGTGATTTTTTTGGTTGGCACAAAGACGTCAATATTGAACTTGAGACGACAGGCTACCCCATACTGGTGCCCTGAATATATTCTTCTTAGGAGTCATATCCTTTGGGGTTTTTCTGCTGCCAGTGCCATGCATCTTTGCACATATCCTCAATGTCCAGGGCGGCTTTCCAGCCAAGTTCGCGCTCGGCTTTAGACGGGTCTGCCCAGCATGCGGCAATGTCGCCCGGCCTGCGGGGGGCAATTTCGTACGGGATATTGTGTCCACAGGCCTTTTCAAAACCTTTAATCATCTCAATCACGGAATATCCCCGGCCGGTGCCAAGGTTGTAAACACCCACACCCGGCGTTTCCATGAGCCCCGGAAGGCAGCAGATATGTCCTTTGGCAAGATCGGTGACATGGATGAAATCCCGGACACCTGTGCCGTCCGGGGTGTCGTAATCATTGCCGAAAACATTGACCCGGGGCAGCTGTCCTATGGCCACCCGGGTCACATAAGGCATCAGGTTGTTGGGAATGTCCCTGGGGTCTTCGCCAATGTCTCCGGACGGGTGTGCCCCCACCGGGTTGAAATACCGCAGCAGGGTGATATGCCATTTGGGGTTCGCTATGTATAAATCGGACAGAATTTCTTCAATCATCAGCTTGGTTCTGCCGTAGGGGTTGGTTACGGATAACGGAAAGTCTTCCGTGATGGGCAAGCTGGCCGGGTTGCCGTAAACCGTGGCAGATGAGGAAAATACAATGGCGGTAACACCTGATTTTTCCATGGCCGCAATCAGATTCAGGGTGCCGGTGATATTGTTGTGGTAATAGCGCAGGGGCTGTGAAACCGATTCTCCCACAGCTTTAAGCCCTGCAAAGTGGATCACGGCATCAATATCTTTATGGGCATTGAACACCGCATGGGTTCCGGTGTTGTCCAGCAAGTCTGTTTGGAAAAATGCAAGGTCTTTTCCCGTAATCTTTCTGACCCGGTCAAGGGCCTTGGCGGATGAGTTGACAAGATTATCCAGGACCACCACTTCGTGACCCTGGTTCAGCAGTTCGACGCAGGTATGGCTGCCGATATACCCGGCACCGCCTGTGACAAGAATTTTCATTGGAATTCCTTGTATGATTTGAACGTTATCTCTTTTTTCCAGGAAGTCTGGTCGAATATATCACGACATAGCCTACATGGTTTGCATATTTTTGTACAGGTGGTAAGGGTGGTAAAAAATTGGGCACCCAGGCGGGAATTGTCAATGTGCCAGTGTTGGGAAAGCAATTCCGGGGTGTCCATCAGGTCAAGAAGGTTGCCGTTATAATATCCCCGGGCATACGCACTGATACACCTTTTTAAAAACCGGACGCCCCGGGTACGGCCGCAAAGTTTTATCCCGTCAGCCATTCCCAGATAATGGTGACTGTCTTCGGGGCGGATAAAAGGGGATTTAAGAAAAGCGTGGGGCCGGGAGCCGAAATAGGCTTGGCATCCGAGATTTTGATTCATTCGAAAGGTGGTTTCTCCGGCAAGCCCGGTATTGGAAAGGGCAATATGGGCGTCATGGCTGAGCTTGAACGGGCATTGATAAATGCAGCCTTCATTGGCCAGAAGTTCAATGCGTATGTCCGGGTAAAGCGCTTTGATTGCCTTTGACAGGGCAGCCAGTTTTCCAGGAGTTCTGTTTAAGGCACGGTCAGGGACAATGCGGCCTGGTTTTTTAAACCGGGAAAGTGCAAGCAGGTCAAAAAAAGAGAAAAATTTTCCAGGGCTGTCCAGCATGGCGTTTATCCCTGGTACCGCTTCAAGACGAGGGACAATTTTATGGCCGGTCCGGTCAAGGGCGCGCAAAAGATACATATCTGAAAGTACAATGCCTTTTATCCCGACGGTGCCGGCAAGGTGTGCAACAGCGTCGAGAATGCCGGACAAAATCGTGTTATCCTCATATACATGGGGGGCTATGAAGCGGGTGTTCATTAAGATATATTTATCAACTGTCTTCAAGGGAAGCAGGGTGGCGCGCAGATCCTGGGTCTTGGATACAAAGTCCTCACAGATGCGTACCCTTGCATCGGTTACAGGCCCCGAAGGCAATGGAAAATATAAGGATGCCAGATGTGATGCGTGCCTGGTGAGAAACCGGGCATAGTCGGCATCCGGAATAAAGGGGACAGACAGTTTCATGGCTGGGGCGTTCATAAATAAATTTGAGGTCAAAAGCAAAGGTGTCAGGAACCCAGTATGTTACAAATGAATCAAAATGGCAAGCTTTGGGCCTTTGGGCATTGACACGCAATAATGTGTGGTTAATTTTTTTAATACAGGCAACAGCCTGGTAATCCATACACTGAACAAAGGAGTATTTTCAATGATTGAACTTTCAGATGCTGCAAAAACGCAGATCGATAACTATTTCCAGGGGAAAGAACCCACCCCCATCCGGATTTTTCTCAACTCAGGCGGCTGAGCGGGCCCGTCTCTTGCGATGGCTCTGGATGAGCCTAAGGACAGCGATGACATCTTTGACGTTAAAGGGCTTAAATTCGTAGTAGACAAAGAGTTCATGGAAAGAGCACAGAAGATTGAAATTGATTTCAACGGTATGGGCTTCAGCCTTGATTCCGGCCTTGATCTGGGTCAGGGCGGCAAATGCGGGGGATGCTCAGGCGGAACCTGCGGGTAAGCCAGGTCAGCCCATGGCTGTTAG
>QKDP01000112.1 GCA_003252055.1 Desulfobacter postgatei
CAGGGGCTTTTGCCGGGGTGACGTCCGGACCGGATCCTGGGCCTGTACCACAGGCGTCTTTTTTCTGTCCGTACCGGTTTTTGGGGCCACAGGGTGACCGGCTTTAAGAAAAATATCAACCAGTATGGCCGTGGTCAGGCAGACTGCTACAAGGATCGAAATGCCCAGGATCGTTTTTTTAAACTCATGGAAAATCCCAGGATTTTCTTTCTCTCCGGGTTTCTTTGTTCCGGTCTTTCTGACTGTCCCCGGCTTTTTTTTTGCTTTTGTGCTGGTTTTCTGGGCGGCCTTGGGCGCTTTTTTGGGGGCAGAAGCCTTTCTGCCCTGGCTCTTTTTTGGACCGCCTGTAGATTTAATTGATGCCATCTATTTTACTGAACACACCATAGCCAATGAGAATGTCCAGGGCGCGTTGTACCTGTACATCTTTATTAAGTTTTTCGATTTCGTCATCTTTTGGGGATTTTTTCTTATTTTTTGCCTCTTCCTCTTCGGGTTTAAGACTGTTTTTCAAATCTTTTTCTTTGAGCATCAGGTCATAGACAGAATCATTTTTTGAGGCTTCCACCACTGTTCCCGACTCTACCCGGATGTCCGGCTGGATGCCTTTGGCCTGGATGGAATGTCCGCTGGGGGTGTAGTACCGGGCAATGGTGTATTTAAGCCCGAATCCGTCCTTGAGTGGCTGCACAGTCTGCACCGAACCCTTGCCAAAGGATGTTGTCCCCAGGATCAGGGACCGGGAATTATCTTTAAGGGCACCTGCCACAATTTCTGACGCGGACGCAGAACCGCCGTTGATCAGTGTGACAATGGGGTAGTTGCGTTCCGGAAAATTGGGATGGGCCTTGAACTCCTGGTTGTTTTGTTCAATGCGCCCCTTAATGGACACGATAATGCCCTGGTTTATAAACAGGTCGGAAATTCGAATGGCTTGGTCCAGCAGGCCTCCCGGATTATCCCGAAGATCAATGATCAGGCCTTTAAGGCCGTTTCCCTGTTTTTCCAGTTCTGCCAGCTGTTCTATCACATCATCCAGGGTGTTCATTCTGAAATTGGTGATTCTTAAATACCCGAAACCCGGTACCGGCATGGCCGAGCGCACGCTGGTCATGGGGATCAGGTCCCGCTTGAGCGTAAAGACCAGCGGGGCTGATGCCCCTTCCCGGATGATGGTGATTTTAACTTCCTCATACCGTGGCCCTCTCATTTTGCCTACCGCTTCCCATATGGCCATATCCTTGGTAGACACATCATCAATTTTGACAATGATGTCCCCGGCGGTGATACCGGCCTCGTAAGCAGGGGTGCCTTCAATGGGCGAGACAACAGTAAGAATGCCGTCCTTCATGGTAATGACAATGCCGATGCCGGAAAATTCTCCTTTGGTATCATCCTGAAGTTCCTCAAAGGCATCAGGGGGCATGAAACTGGAATGGGGATCAAGATTGCCCACCATACCCTTTATAGCATTTTGCACCAGCTCTTCGGGCTTGACCTCGTCCACATAATTCTTTTCAAGCTCTTCCAGGACGTCGGCAAACAGTTTTAAGGACTGATACGTTTTTTCTTCAGCTGCATGCACTGAACCTGCAGTCAGCATCAAGGCCACGGCCGCACCCAGCCAGAACCGCATCAATCCGGCCCAATTCGTTTTTCTCATCTGTCATGCTCCTTTTTTATATCAATTCCCCTTTGGCTTTGCCGCTGTTCGGCCGCCTATAGGATTCGCCTTATGGTCTTTTAGGGATAATTGACTGACATTGAATTTACTGATATAAACCGCCTGTGTCAAGGAGTGCTGCAAACAGTTTTTCTTACACAAAGCCTTCACTGAACCCGTAGACCGGCTTCTTCCAAATCAGTGAAGGCTTAAAACTTTGGGGCCCTGGTTGTCTTGCTGCAAACTTAAGTTTGCTTCGCTTTTCAGGAAAAGGAAAAGAAAAAACCATAGGATATAGATGAATGATTCTTTTTGACTCCCATTGCCATATTGACGATAAATGCTACGATAATGATCTGGCCCAGGTCATGGACAGATCGCGCCAAAAAGGGGTGCTGGCAGTGATGGTGGTTGGAGTTGACCGGGCCACCTCCCAAAAGGCCATAGATATCGCATCCCGGTTCGATCATGTCTGCACGTCTGTGGGGGTTCATCCCCATGACGCGGTTCAGTGTTCAGCCCCGGTGCTCAATGAACTCCGACAACTGGCCATGACCCATGACTGCGTCAAGGCCTGGGGGGAAACCGGGCTGGATTTCAACCGCATGTTTTCACCCCAGGAAGACCAGGAAGCCTGTTTTTCAGCCCAGCTTGCCCTGGCCGGGAAGCTGGACCTGCCGCTGATCTTCCATGAACGGGATTCCAGGGGGCGATTTTATGAAATATTGAAATCGGACGGGCCCAAGTCCAGAAAAGGGGTGGTTCACTGTTTTTCAGGCACAAAAGAGGAGATGTTTAAATACCTTGACCTGGGGTATTATATCGGCATTACCGGTATTCTCACCATTCTCCAGCGGGGTGAATACCTGCGCAGCATTGTCTCTTTGATTCCCCGGGACCGGCTGCTTATAGAGACCGACGCCCCGTATCTGACACCCAAACCCCAGAAAAACAAACACCGGCGCAACGAACCTGCTTTTGTCCGGTCCGTGATGGAATGTCTTGCACAGGTGCGTGGAGAAGACCCGGACCAGCTGGCCGCTGCAGTGTTTAAAAATACCCTGACGCTTTACAATATCCCGCCGGATCCCCACTGGCCAGACAAATAAGCATAACAACAGTACCCTAGTACCGTCCCGGTTTAAACGGCGTTAAAATCACCATTAAATTTGGAAGGGAATACTTCATGACCGTTATCATTACAGCTGCCGTATTTATTATTGCGCTATTTTTACTCAACCGGATTATCAGGCGCCTGAAAGCACCCAAAGCACCGTCTCCCCCGACCCCTGAAAAAAAAGACCCGGGTGATGATTTCAAGGAAATCCTTAATACCCTGATCAGGCTGAATCTTCTGATCCGGACCGACCGTGATTTTTCCATGGACCTGATTTTAAAAATAGAATCCATTATTGACGATCTTAAAACGCTCATCCCGGATATGATCACCCGTTACCCGGCGGAAACCCTGACCTATGAACTGAAAAAAATCGGGGCCACCCACCTGTTTAAAACCGTTAAAGAGTATCTCGACCTTTCCCGGGACAGCAGGCAGACCCAAAGGCAGGCGTTTGAAAAAACCATTGAAAGCCTTCATGACGTATGCGTAAGATCACGACAGATTGTCGACAATAACGAAATCGCAGAATTTAAAACCATGGCCCAGTTTCTTGGGGGTAAATTTTCATAAAGGAGAAAACCTATGTCCAGTTTGGCTCAGGAACTTGCCAATGTGGCCGGTCAGGCCAAAGCACCGGTATTATCGGAAGTGACACAAGCATCAGGGCAGGGCGCGCTTACCCCTGTCCAGGCCCCCACCCAGCTGGTGCCGGTCAGGCCCGGGCACCTTGCTGTTGAAAATATCAAGGCTCTTGAAGAAGAGGCCCAATCCTTTGTGGAGAAGGTCAAAACAGACCCGTCAGACTGGCAGCTTGGCGACTTTGTATTTTCCCTGGGCCGGGAAGTCATGGAAAAAACCCAGGCCCAGGTATCCCTTTACGACCGGAAAATGGGCTCGGTGCTGAAAAACGTGGCTTCCGAGGACAGTTCTCCTGTGGCAAGAAATATTCTGGACATCAAAACCGAGCTGGACAAAGTCAACCCCACCATGGTGGCAAAAACAGAAATGCCCCTGCCTAAAAAGGTGATGGGGCTTTTCACCCGCACCGTAAACCGTCTGCCCAAAGGAGACGAGATCCTGCGCATCATTGCCGAACGCAGGGAAACCGTAAACTCCACCATTGACGGCATCCGGGACCACCTGCGCAACGATGCGGACCAGGTGGCCTTTGACGCGGCGGAACTGTCCCAGATCTGTGATGCCTTAAAAGAGATCCAGCCGGCCCTGCAGGAACAGATTTACCTGGGCCAGCTGATCTGGGAAAAGCTCACCGCCCTCCTTGACGCGGTGGATGATCCCCGGGTCAAAGAGGCGCTGACCACCCTGACGTCGGATCTGGCCATGGCTGTTGTGGACCTGCAGACCATTGACAACTCCAATCTTCAGACCCGGTTCGGCGGTGAGATGATGGTCAGAAATTCACACCTGGTCCAGCGCCTGGTCCAGCGCACGGACATGATCCTGGCCACGGCCGTGAAAAATGCCCTGGCCGTTCGGGTGGCGGCGGAACAGCAGATGGATACCTTGAAACACCTGGACATGGTCCAGAAGGCTGCGGCCGAGACCATGACGGATACGGCAAAGGTCCTTGGCGATGCCGCGGTCAAGGGTGCAAAAATGAGCCAGAGCATGACCGTGAACATTGAAGCCCTGGAAGAGGCATGCAACACCTATGAGCAGGCATTTGACGCCTACACTTCCCAAAGTTCCAATGCCCTGGGTGTTATGAACGAACGTTTCAGGGCAAGGACAGATGCATTGACATCAAGGCGTCAGGAGAAATAGTGTTTGTCCAAACACGGGTTTCCGTTTAGACAAAAGGAGAACTAAATTATGATATCCGTTTCCGAACAAAAATCCTTTGATCAGCGGTTTTCCATAATCCGCACCCTGACCCCAGACAAATTGTTGTCTCTGGAAGAACAGACCCGCCTGACCATCATGGATGCTGGTGTTGGCGACTGTTTTATCTGTTTGGGCAGCACCTATATTATCCAGGAGATCAACAAATACCAGGAGGCCAGTGAGGACTATTCAAAACTGAAAAACTACTTTGTTACCGAACTGACCTGCCTGTGTCTGGAAACCGGGGCGATCAACCATTTTGAATGGGAAATTGATGATGAACTGGAAGTGTGCATCACCCTGGACCAGATCAAATTCAAACAGCTTGCCGATGATGACGGCCAGCCCATTGATGAAGATGATCTGGACCAGATTGTGGACGATGAGGACAGTATTGTCTATGCCGGGGAAACCTTTGACTATGATGATGACTGGGCTGCCGTGTACCGGCGGAACGGCAATGAAGAATATGTTTATATGTATGAGTTTGTCAATGAGCGCTCGTCCCTGTTCATTACCATTGAGGAGTGGCAGGACGGGGACAAAGAGGAATACCGGATTTATATTTCCAAACCTGTGAACCCGGCGGAGCTGACTTTGATCTCCAGAGGGGGAGACAAACCATGAAAGGCCGTACCCCCTGTGTTAAAATAGAACAAATATTCACAAGAGTGGTTCTTGTTTTGTTGGCCCTGGTCTTTCTGACCGGCTGCGGCCAGGGGCTTTCCAATGTAACCAAAACCCAGGCCAAAGCCGTAAAACAGGACTTGGAGTCCACCCAGGCGTTTATCCAAGCCCAGAAGAAAAAATATGATAGCCTGTCAGCGTCCCCGGACTTCTCTGCCATGGCTGAATATGCAGCAAGGGAAAAATGGGGCACGGCGTTTGCCAATGCCGGCGCCACCCTGAGCCGGGCCCAGGAAGTGTATGATAAAGGGTTAAAAATCACAGTCCAACAGGACAAACCCGAAGGCGAAGCCCAGGCCCAGGCCCAGATCAAGCAGGTCAACTCGGTAATCCGGGAAGCCAAAGACCAGGCAAAAGTGCCCTTTGAGCGTGCAAGCAGGATCAAGGCCGCCATGACAGGCACCCGGGCCATGGAAGCATCAGCCCTGGCCTCCGCAGATACCATCCTGTCAAATGTGCAACGCCTGGAACAGGGGCCTGTGGCCAAGGCAAAGGAAAAATTCCCCGGTTCAGAAGCCAAAATCACGGCCCGGTTTGCCCCGTTTTCTAGAATGGCGGACGACACACAGACCAATACGGCTATTGTAAAAGCCCAGTATCAGGCCCATACCCAAGGAAATGCCGACTATGCCGCTTTTGTCACGGCAGCTGATGCCATTGAACAGGCAAAGAAGACGCTTTCCAAGGACGGACCAACATTTGAAAAGGATCTGGATCAGTTATACCAGAGTTATACCAAGATCCTTGAAGACATGAAGGTGGACTATTTTGTCAACATCTATCGTGAATCCTGGGATGAAAGGTCAGATTATTACAACCCCGGAATTTACGCGTATACGGTCCAGGTATCCCCTGGGGTTTTCCAGACGTTGACCCAGTCCGAAGCAGAATCCATTGCAGATCTGACACCGGGTTTCAACGGGATGAATCTACGGGTTACCCGGGGGCTTGAATCTGCCTTCAAGGCCTTGAACCTTGATCTGATGGCAGGCTGGCCTGATTCCCGGCATAACGCTGCCACCTTCTATCTTGAAAGCACCAAATTAAAGTATTTTCATAAATACCTTAAAGAAGAGGACGGGGAAACCTCGGAAACCGGATGGGAAGCGGTTAATGCCTCTTTTTATGAACAAAACCAGGATAACTTGGGCATGGCGATTCTGTCCAAGCCCTATGGTGAATTTGAGCCCGATTCCCAGGCCGC
>QKDP01000033.1 GCA_003252055.1 Desulfobacter postgatei
CCACATTTTGCGAAGATCGGGCAAGATTTTCAGGGCTTTGATCTGGTGATGCTGGATTGTGGTCAGTACGACCCACGCTGGCCCTTGATCCATATGACACCGGAAGAAGCGGTGCGCGCAGGGAAGGAGCTTGGGGGCAAAGCCTTTATTCCGGCGCATGTAGGTCGGTTTAAAATTGCAAATCATCCCTGGGATGAACCTTTTTACCGCGTACTTGGCGCAAGTGAAAACAGCGGCGTACGACTGTTGACACCGCAAATCGGCGAGCCGGTGAATTTGGATGCATCTCAACAAACATTCAGCCAGTGGTGGGAACGGTAATGAAGCCCGAACTCCTTTATTTTTTTGGGGGGCTCCTTATTTTGATAAACTGCCCTCCTGTTGTACAGAGTCAAACCACATCTCAAGATCAGGTAACAAAGAGAGGAGAACAAAGAGTCATGCATATACAAGTACAGGCAGGGAACGAGAAAATAACTGTGTTTGAGCTGAACGACAGCACAGCCGCCAAAGAACTCTACGCTCAACTACCACTAACCATCAAGGTGGAAGACTATTCCAGCAATGAAAAGATCTTCTACCCACCCAAGAAGCTGGGCACAGCAAATACCCCTCTGGCCGATGCCAAGGCAGGAACCCTTGCCTATTTTGCTCCCTGGGGTAATGTCGTTATGTTTTACGATAAATTTGGTTCGTACAAGGGCTTGTATGCTTTGGGAGAGGCTATTCGTGGTGGGGAGTATATCAGCCAGATTTCAGGAACCATAAAGGTTGAAAAAAGTGAACCTTAGGATTGAGCCGCACAACAAAAAACAGAGACAGACCGAATAGTCTTCCATGAGATCATCTGAGGGTCCATTTTGCCACATGGGGAGATTGCCATGAATATGTGTGAAAATTGTAAAATGAGAAAAATGTACGATAAAAATCCCAAATCCCTGTTGGGAAGAATCTGGAGATGGCACATCAGCTTTTGTCCAGGTTGGAAGAAATTCTTCAACAGTCTGTCGGAGGAACAAAAGGCAGCGTATACCCAGAAATACAACCTGAAGAAAAGGTAATCGCCTTGTCATAAATACCTTTCTTTCTCAACAATGCCATATATCATCCATAACCAACATGTTCTTCATTGAAGGTTTTCTGAGTGAAAACATGCTGTTCTTTCTGTATGTTGTTGCTTGTTAAAGCATAGTGAAGCTATTTTTTGTCAACGATAAAACCCTTATCAGGGCACTCGGAATGTGCGCATCGCATTTCCCCATGGATTTTTATACCTTTTTATTTTTCTCTGTATACCGCATTACTTGGCATATATTTGCTGTGAAACCTGTGACATAGGGACCATGCCGTGACCATGTTGAAAATTGTCGTATGATATGTTACTATAATTAAATATATTTAAATAATTCTTAAGCAATTATCCGATCAACAGAACGAAAAAAAATATTTCTTTCTCTTCATTCTTGCCCTGCAACGATACTTATTTTCCATAAGGGCAATTGATTGTCATCGCCACAAAATCTGCGCCAGTCAGATACACCTCTTTTTTGAAATCAGTTTCAACATACTTTTTCCTTTTTCAGGGATCAGGTTCACTATGCCATCATAACAGAGGAGGTAGCTCGATGGTTAAGCACTCTCCGCAATCGGAATCTAAATCAAAAGGAAAACTTGCAGAAAAACTGCGAAAGGCTGAGAAAATAGCCCGAGCCAAAGCCATAAAAGAAAGGGCACCGTTTCGCGGATTACAGATTCGGCCCACTGCCTCGTTTTTTGATGAAGCTGGAATACAGGAGCCGGGTGAAAACAACTGGTGCGCTCTTGGGTTCGACATCCATCCCCAAGTCACCATCCTTTCTGTTCTCACTCTATCCACATTTATCATCCTCACCCTGATGTTCCAGGAACAGGCCGCGGCCCTTTGCACCAGTGCTCTTGGCTGGATTACAGCAAAGTTCGGCTGGTTTTTTATTCTTTCGGCGAATATCTTTATCGGCGCTGCCGCCTTTTTCGCCCTAAGCAAGTATGGGCACATCCGCATTGGCGGTAAGGACGCCAGACCTGAGTTCTCCACCTCGGCCTGGTATGCCATGCTTTTGAGTGCCGGCATGGGGATCGGTCTTATGTTCTGGTCCGTTGGCGAACCCATGTATCACTATGACTCCCCCTCTCCCCTGTTCAGTGGCATCTCTGCACATACGCCAGAGGCGGCTCAAGCCGCGATGGGAGTAACCTACTTTCATTGGGGCCTGCACCCTTGGGCGATATACGCCATTGTCGCCCTTGGTCTTGCCTTCTTTTCCTACAACAGAGGCCTTCCTCTGACCATACGTTCTATTTTCTACCCGATCCTCGGCAATAGAATTTATGGATTTTGGGGCAACCTTATCGATGTCCTCTCTGTGCTTGCCACCCTCATGGGGCTTGCCACTTCGCTTGGCCTTGGCGTTAAACAGGTCAATGCGGGCCTTAATTATCTTTTTGACATCTCTATCTCACCTGGGATGCAGGTGACACTTATTGCCGTGATCACCGCCTTTGCCACTCTTTCGGTTGTGGCGGGGCTTGATGGTGGTGTCAAGCGCCTCAGTGAATGGAACATGGGACTTGCAGGCATTTTCCTTGTGTTCCTTCTTTTTGCCGGTCCGACTGTCTATATCCTTGGCGGGTTTACCCAGAATCTTGGTTTTTATCTTGAAAATTTAGCGCAGCTTAGTCTGTGGACAGAAACATTTCGAGAAACGAACTGGCAGGGTAGTTGGACGGTCTTTTATTGGGCCTGGTGGATTTCATGGTCACCTTTTGTCGGCATGTTTATCGCACGTATCTCCAAAGGCCGCACTGTGCGTGAATTTATCCTGGGGGTGATGATTGTGCCGCCCCTCCTCTCCTTTGTCTGGATGTCTGTTTTTGGAGGATCTGCTCTTTTTCTGGAGGGAAGCGGTGCCGGTATTGTCGCTGCTGTCAAGTCGGATGTCTCGACGGCCCTGTTCGAGATGCTTAAGCATTTTCCCATGACATCTCTCCTCTCCACAGTCGGCATTGTTTTGGTCACCATCTTTTTTGTCACTTCTTCCGACTCCGGCTCTTTGGTGGTTGACCATCTCACTTCTGGAGGAAAGCTCGACTCACCGGTTCCCCAGCGTATTTTCTGGGCAATTATGGAAGGTATTGTTGCCGCTGTTCTCTTAATCGGAGGAGGGTTATCCACCCTGCAGACAGCGGCAATAACCACAGGTCTTCCCTTTACGCTGGTCCTGCTCTTGGGTGTTTATGCCCTTTATATAGGCCTTGTTCAGGAGGTTTACGTTGAAGAAAAGGTCGAAAATAAACTTCAGGTTATCGAGGAAGAACACCGGTTGACAGAAGCCATACTCAGTGTGCAAAACGAAATCAATGGCAGCGATAATGCCTCCCCGTGAACAAAAAGCAGACTAGATCCAAAAGTACAATCTGCACTAAATGTGGAGGGAAGGGGAGGCTCAACCCGGGAAATCCGGGCGAAAACGTCAAGGTTATGGACGGATCTCTTTGAGAACCCAGGATGGAGAGAGCAAGGATGATCTGGCAGGCACCATAAAACAGGGAGCTGCCAGATCAGGACGGAGCTTCTACCAATTATTTGGTCACAATGAGTTCATACTCCCGGGTACCCAGGCCGATCTTTTCTGCCTGTTCCAGGCAGGTGCGCCACTCTGACTCCGGTCTAGAGTTGGTGAAGTGGTCATGGTGATTGACAAAACCGGGTTTTGCCATGTTGTCGGCCAATTGGCTGCCCGGTAAAGGTGTAGCCTTGAGGCAGGCGTCAACGCAGGCCTGGTCCAAGGCCAGCGGGTCCATGGAGGCAAACATGCCCAGATTGGGAAGAATGGGCACGTCGTTTTCGCCATGACAGTCGCAGTTGGGCGAGACATCGACAACCAGCGAAATATGAAAGCAGGGCCGTCCGTCAACGACCGCCTTGGTGTATTCGGCCATGCGCCGATTCAACAGTTCAACCGCCGCAAAATCAGCAAACTCAATCGCGTCGAAATTGCATGCGCCCAAGCATCGTCCGCAGCCGACACAGTTTTCCTTGTTGACGCGCATCTTTTTGGCCTCTGCATCGAAGACAAGGGCATTGTTTGCACATTCTTTAAAGCAGGTGTAGCAACCGCGACACTTCTCTTCATGAATGGTCGCCGTGCCGCCGCTGTGCTGTTCCGCCTTGCCCGCTCGTGAACCGCAGCCCATGCCGATATTTTTGATGGCACCGCCAAAACCGGTCATCTCATGCCCTTTGAAGTGGGTCAGACTGATAAAGACATCGGCGTCCATGACCGCGCGACCGATTTTGGCCGACTTGACGTATTCGCCTCCAACGACCGGCACCTCGATATCATCGGTTCCTTTGAGGCCGTCGCCGATGAGAATGGGACAGCCAACGCTCAACGGGGTGAAGCCATTTTCCCAGGCACATTCCAGATG
>QKDP01000226.1 GCA_003252055.1 Desulfobacter postgatei
AGCCGGTTTCTGCGTATTGCTTAATTCTTATCCGCTGCCGCTTTTTTTTCTTCGAGTTCTTCCCAGCGTGAATAAAGCGATTGGACCAGGGATTGGGCCTGCTCCAGTTTTTTACAGGTGTCTGCCAGAAGGGCAGGGTTCTTTACTACTTCAGAAGTCTGGACCTGTTCAGAAAGATCTTCAACTTTTTGTTCAGCATCCAGAATCTTTTCTTCTATATGTTCCAGTTCATATTTGTCTTTAAAGGAAAACAACAGCTTTTTGGCCGGGGGTGATTTGGCTGTCTCTTTTTGGGTTTTTTCCGCCACAGGTCGTTCGGCTTTGTCCCGGGCGGTCCGGGCCTTGAGAATCTGGCCGAAATCCCTGTAAAACTTTGGCGTTTCACTATTATCCAGGTAGAGCATGCGATGGCAGACCCGGTCCATGAGATACCGGTCATGGGAGACAATGATCACGGCACCTTCAAACTCTTTGATGGAGGTTTCCAATACTTCAAGGGAGAGGATGTCAAGATCATTGGTGGGTTCGTCCAGAAGCAGCAGATCACAGGGCTGGCGCATAATTTCAGATAGAATGATTCTTGCCTTTTCCCCGCCGGAAAGCCGTCCGACGGGCATGTCCAGCTGGTCAGGCATGAAAAGAAATCGTTTGGCCCAGGAGACCACATGAATGGGGCGGCCCTTGTAATTGATACTGTCTCCGCCGGCCGGATTCAGCGCATCCCGCAGGGTCATTTCCGGGTCCAGCTGGGTCCGTTCCTGATGGTAGACGGCTGTTTTAAGATTTTCCGCCCATTTTACAGTTCCCTGGTCCGGTGCCATGCTTTGTTCGATCAGGGACAGGAACGTGGATTTGCCGGATCCGTTGTCCCCGACAATGCCAAGACAGAAACCCGGCCCCAGTTCAAAAGTGATGCCTGAGAACAGCATTCTGCCCCCAAAGCTTTTGGTCAGGTTATGCACCCTGAGCAGTTTTCTAGTCTGTCGTCCTGTGCCGGAAAAATCAATGTTCATCCGGGCCGTCTGCCGGTTTCTGGACCTGAGTTCGGACAGTTCTTTTCGCAGCTCTTCCGCTTGGTCAAGCCTGTATTTGGCTTTGGTGGTTCTGGCCTTGGGCCCCTGGCGCAGCCATTGGTCTTCCCTGCGCATTTTTGATGCCAGGGATGACTGTTTTTTTGCCTGGGCTTCCAGGTATTTGTCGCGTTCCTGTTCGAATTTGAGATAATTGCCCTGGATTTTGAAAACCCCGCCCTGGTAGTACCGGGCAATTTCCATGGTGTGGGAACAGACGGTTTCAAGAAACGCCCGGTCATGGGATACGGCCACAAAAGAAAACCGTGCTGTCAAAAGCATCTGCTCAAGCCATAAAATTCCGGCAATATCCAGATGGTTGGTGGGCTCATCCAGCAAAAGCAGGTCCGGTTCCAGGCAAAAAGCCCGGGTGATGGCAAGCCGCTTGCGCCACCCCCCTGACAGTTCTTTTGTCTTTGTGGCTGCATCGGTAAAACCGCCCATACCTAACGCCCGGCTCACCCTGCGGTGGCGTTCTTTTTCCTGCAGATCCAGGGATGACAGACTTTTAAACAAGACCTGCTCAACGGAAAGGTCTGTGTCAAATTCATCTTCTTGGGCAAGATAGGCCAGGGATAAGCCGGGCTGGACACTTATGTCTCCTTCGTCAGGGTTGCTGAAGCCACAGATGATTTTTAAAAGGGTGGACTTGCCGGAACCGTTCATTCCGATCAGGCCAAGCTTTTCTCCCGGTTTTATATCAAAGCTTAAACCGGTGAATAAGGTGTCATCGCCATATGCTTTGCAAAGTTCTTTTACAGACACTAAAACCGTCATCAGGATCTGTCCCCCCGGGCCTGGGATGATTTGAGGCTGCGGTATACCCGGATCATTTTAATCATGAACACCAGGGTGAGGGTCAGGCTGATCAGAATAATAAAACTTGCGGCAAAAAAGGTCATGATAAAGCTGAAAGGATCATTTAAGCCATAAGCCCCCTGGATTAGATCAACGCCGAAAACAAAGAAAAAAAGGGCGGTTAAAAGGCATAATACCTGAACTGTCCACCAGAGATATTTCATTTGATGTCCTTACAAATCAAATCTGTTTTATTTTTAAAGGTTCCAAAATCAAAGGTTAGGTGAAAATACAGGTTCTTAAGGAAAAAATCAAATGGTCGCAGCTTCATAATATCCAAAGCTTTTCCGGAGGAAGCCGGTATGGTATTATCCGTTTTTAAACCCGATGATGCAAAAATTAAGTGTAGATATTAAAACAGCAGGTCACAGCATGATAAAACCGCCCTTTCTGGATTCCGGTCAGGTCCATGTGTTCTACGCCCGGACAGACCAGATATCTGATCCCTGTCTTTTAAAACAATACAGGGCCTGTCTTTCCCCCGCTGAAATCCGGAAGGCGGACCGGTACATGAAGCCGTCAGACCGGCACCTGAGCCTGGTGTCCAGGGCCCTGGTGCGGTATTTGATCTTTGAGCTGACCGGAAAACATCCCCAATCCCTGAGCTTTTCAGCCAATGAACATGGCAAACCCTTTCTTGCTAAATTGCCGGATATTCATTTCAACCTTTCCCACAGCCATGGCGCGGCCGTCTGCGCCATGTGCCGGGGTGCTGCCGTGGGTGTGGATGTGGAGGATGTGGGGCGGCACACAGACCTTTCCATTGCCAATCGATTTTTTTCTTCATCCGAAGCAGAACTTGTACTTAAGGCATCAGGCGATGAAAAAAGAAAGCTGTTTTTTGATATCTGGACCCTGAAAGAGGCCTATATTAAGGCGGTTGGCAAGGGATTAACCATACCTCTGAACAGCTTTTCATTTAATGCGGGCGAACCTGTTATTCAAATCACTTTCAGTGATACCGGCCGGATCGATCCTGATTGGCAGTTTTTCCAATGGCGGCCTGAGCACGGCAAAATTGTGTCTGCTGCCGTTTGTTCTCCTTGTCCCATCATTTTTAAATACTTTTGGTGTGTTCCGTTTGTGGGTATATCTACTAACCCATTTGAAACACCTACGAAATAAAGAGAATGACATTTCAGTCTTATGTCTTTGGCAATTTCATGCTCAGCCTGTAACGGTCCATTTTGTTATACAAAGACCGCCGGGAAATGCCCAGGATCTCGCTGGTCCGGGACCGGTTTCCCCCGGTGTGGTCCAGGGTTCGGATAATCAATTCTTTTTCTACCTGGGCCAATGTCATACCCACACGGATGGTCATCCGGGTCTCCCTGTCCTGGTTCCGGCTGACCCGATCGGGCAGGTTACCGGTCCTGAGCACATCCTCTGTGGCGGAGATGACGGCACGCTGGATGGCGTTTTTCAGTTCCCTGACGTTGCCCGGCCAGGGATAGGCTTCAACGCAGTTGATGAAATCCGAAGACATGCCCCGGATATTTTTTTTGAAATCGTCGCAGGCCTGTTTAATAAAGTGGCTCACCAGAAGGGGAATGTCGCCGTTGCGCTCCCGCAAAGGCGGCATTTCAATGCTCAGGACATCCAGTCTGTAATACAGATCCTCTCTGAAGTTGCCCAGCCGGACCTCATCTTCAAGGTTTGCATTGGTGGCGGCAATCACCCGGGCATCGGCTTTCCGGCTCTCCTGACTTCCGATCCTGGAAAATTCACTGGTCTCTAAAAGCCTGAGCAGACTGACCTGCATCTTCTTATCAATGGTACCGATCTCGTCCAGAAATACCGTTCCCCCTTCAGCTTGTTCAAAACAGCCTTTTCTCAGCCTGGAGGCCCCGGTAAACGCGCCGGCTACATGTCCGAACAACTCGCTGGCCACCAGACCCTGGGGAAGGGAAGCAATATGGACCGGAATACAAGGCGCCTGTGCCCTGGTGCTGAGTTCATGAATTGCCTGGGCCACCAGCTCTTTACCCGTACCGGTTTCGCCTGAAATAAGGACGGGGATATCTGTGGCTGCGGCTTGACGGATTTGCCGATAGGTCTTCTGCATCACCGAGGATCTACCGACCATACGTTCAAAGGTGGTTTTCTCTGTCTCGGCCTTGAAAAGCATATTGGGGCCCAATTGGGGTTTGGCTTGAATGGCCGAACCTATGAGCAGTTTGAGTTCCTCGTTGCTGATGGGCAGGGTGGAATAGTGATACGCCCCGGCCTGCAGCCCAAGATTGGCAAACTTCAGGGCACCTGGTGGCGTGAACAGCAAAATCTGGGTCTGAGGGCATTTGGCTGAGATTAATTCCAGGATATCCAGGGCATCTGACTGCTGGTTTCTGGCCATGGATCCGGAAAAAAGCATTAGATCAAACCGCTCTTTTTCAAACCGGTCCACAACGGTTTCAAGACTTCTTTCAAAGGCAATGGTGACCTGGTCTTCATCAAACACTTCCTTGACCTGGTCTGCCAGTAGTTTACCCTTGTCTACGCAAAGAATACTGATAGGCGCGTCTGGGTTATCCATTGG
>QKDP01000349.1 GCA_003252055.1 Desulfobacter postgatei
TTAAGCTCATCAGTATCATCAGCCTTTATAGGGAAATGTTCTTTGAGTATTCTGCCCATCTCATCTATTGCCTTACAGATCGCTTCAGCCTGATTATTATTTTTGATTCCATCTATTATCATGTTAACACTTTCGTTCCATTGCCCCGGCTTAACCTTCTCATTGATTCCCCTGTCCGCAAGCACCCATACCTTGCGTTCAAAGACCGAGATAAATATCAGTATCCCGGTTTCATCCCTTGTGCGATATAATCCCTTATGAAAAAAGGAGGTGGTGCCTGCCTCCTCAACCTCTTCTTCCATCTCTTTTTGAGAAACAAACAGTCTTTTGAGGCAGTACGTGTGTTTTATGATCTGGTGGAACAGAATAAAAAGGATCGTAATTATACCCAGGAAGAGCCACAGGTTATAATTACCGATCCAAAACCACCCACCCATGAAATAGGTCAAAATGAGAGACAAAGGAAACGCGAAAACAAAACCGCCTAAAATATCCGATACAGGGTAGTGATAACTTCTGGAAACAATCATGGGAACAATCTCACCGGACGTATGTTTTTCCGCTTCTTTGACTGCGTTTTCTATCTTTTCTTTATCCTGTTCACCTAGAAATTTGTCTGCAAGATTTGCCATTTATAATACCCTTTATAATATCACCATCCGCCCGAGGCTCCGCCGCCGCCAAAACCGCCGCCGCCCCCGGAAAAACCGCCAAAGCCGCCTCCGCCCAGACCTCCGCCACCCATCCAGAATCCGCCGCCATGTCTGTTTGAGTGAGAAGAACCGGTTGTCAGCGGCCCGCCGAAAAGGCTGAGCAACAGACCGCCCACTATACCAACGGGAATAAATAACAGCATTAATAACCCCGGACCAAAAAGCATCAGCCCGATGATGGGGAAGAGTATACCGCCAAAAATTCCACCCAGAGCCCGTTTCACTCTTCCCATCCTGTTAATGATAAACAGCATCAGCAGAATCGGGATAAGACTTGAACCGGACGTTCTCCAGTCCCTGGATCTGACCGGTTTTGCATCCCCCTTATACTCGCCTCTCACGGCCTGGATCATGGCGTGTACACCGTTTGAAATACCGGCATCAAAATCACCCCTCTTGAAATAGGGAACTATTACATTCCGTATTATCCGGCCGCCTGTGAGATCCGTAAGGGTGCCTTCCAGGCCGTAGCCTGTCTCGATCCTGAGTTTACGATCATTTTTTGATACAAGGAGAATCGCCCCGTTATCCTTTCCCTTCTGACCTATCTTCCATTTTTCAGCGACCCTCATGGAGAAATCTTCAAGGCTGTCCCCCTCGAGCGATTTTATGGTTAGGACTACGATCTGCGTGGAATCCGTGCGCTCCAGATCACTGAGGACAGCATCAAGCTGCCGCTCGGTTGAAGATGACAGGATATCACCGTAATCATTTACCCTGCCTTTAAGAGCCGGGACATCAAGGGCTGAAGCATATGATGCACAGAGCAGGAATAAGATAGACGAAAGGTATATGCACCATACTCTTTTAAAAGCCATGTTGATCTTTATTCCTTTGTTTAGAACGTAACCTTTGGTACAGCCTTTGAGCCTTCATCCGCCTTGAAATACTCTTTCTTCTCCAGGTGCAGCATTATTTTGTTTGTCATGCTGTTGGGGAATTTCCGGATAGAATAATTATAGGTCTCTACAGCCTGGTTATAACGCTGCCGTGCAACATTTATCCGGTTTTCGGTTCCTTCAAGCTGATTTTGAAGATCAAGAAAATTCTGATTAGCCTTGAGGTCGGGGTATTTTTCAACCACTACCATAAGCCGTGACAGCGCAGATGTTAACCCGCCCTGTGCCTGGCTGAACTCCTGCATTGCCTGGGCATTGCCAAGGTCACCGGCTGTAAGATTGACCGAAGTTGCCTTTGCCCTTGCCTCAATCACCGCCTGCAGGGTCTCTTTTTCGTGTGAGGCATATCCCTTGACAACCTCAACAAGGTTGGGGATGAGATCAGCCCTGCGCTGAAGATTTGATTCAATATCGCCCCATGCTTTATTTACTGCTTCTTCGTAGCCCTGCATCTTGTTATAACCGCAGCTGGATAGAAAAAGGATAAATGTCATTGATAATAAAACTAAAATATTTTTTTTCATTACGCCCTCCTGTAAAAGCCCTTCAAACGTTCTGTTCAAATACTCCCGCCGGGCCCTGGCGTGTAATCACGGTGCTGATGTCAGCACCGCGATTTGTTCGGCAATTTATATGAAAGTACCAATAACTTGTTGAATTGCTTTCATGTTTTGTTGTGGGTTGAGCCTGGGTGTTGATAGACCAGGTCAGCCCATGGCTGTTATTGCCCTTTTTGTATTGAATTTTGAGGCAAAATTATTCCGCCATTGCTTCCATGGCTCTTTTAGGATTAGCCTCAACTTTTTTTAGGATTTCGATAGTTTTTGCTTCAGGCAGCCAGTTGATTTTTCCATCTGATACGTCATAGATCGCGCCAACAACCTTGGCTTTCCCTGCGTTCACGAGATCGCGGGAAGCAGGGCTTGTCATGAATAGATCCTCCATACCCTGCCAGATATTTTCCTCAATTGCATAAGGTATTACATCCGCACCATGGACTTTTGGATTGTCTGCCATCGCCTTTTTCACAGCTGGAATGATGTTATCAACCAGCGGGGGGATATTTCTTTCCAATGGGTGACCGTGACCCTGGACAGCGTTTGTCACTGCGGTGACTGCGCCACATTGAGTATGTCCAAGCACTACAAATACCGGGGTGTTCACATGGGCAAGGCCATATTCAACAGACCCGACCTCATCAACATCCAGAACATTACCGGCAACACGAATAACAAAAATATCCATAATACCGGCATCAAATAGAGTTTCAACCGGAACTCTGGAGTCAGAGCAGGTGATTACAGTTGCATAGGCGTAATCTCCCTGATCTTCTTTGCCGGCAAGTGCAAGACGGGCAGCATCAGTATGGGGTTGAGTTGCCTTGCCGGTTACAAAACGCTCATTACCTGCTTTCAGCATGGCTATTGCTTCATCTGGAGTTGGTTTGGCTGCTTTACTGCCACTGGCAAGAACAGGGCTACCAGTTAGAGCCAGGAAACAGCCAACAGCTACAACAGATTTCAAAATTTTTTTCATCATTGTACGTCCTCCTTTGAAAGAATAGATTTTATGGCAAACGCCCGGCCTCCAACAGGCCAGTTCGCCTACCACGAAAAAATTTGAACCACTTAGTCGCTGGAGACTATCCTAACTGTTGCCAGGATGACAAGAAAAAAAAGGAGACTTGTTAACAAAAAAAGGAAACACGCGTAGGATAGGCAGTAATCGCCCAATATCGAAAGCATTGACTTTCCGTGGTACACTGCAGTAATAGAAAAAGCATGAATATTGAAACAATAATCAGCCGGGAAACCGGTAATAAGGAAAACCGAGTGGCTGCCGTGTTGAACCTTTTGGAACAAGGCGCCACGATTCCCTTTATTGCACGGTACAGAAAAGAGCTGACAGGTTCCATGGATGAGGTGACCATATCCGATATCCGGGACAGGGCAAAGGCTATCAAAGAACTGGAAGCCAGGAAACAGGCCATTATAAAGTCTTTGGAAGAAAGGCAGCTTTACACCAAAGCTTTGGGCCAACTCATTGAAAACGCAGACTCCATGACCCGGCTGGAGGATGTGTACGAAAAGTATCGACCCAAAAAACGGACCCGTGCCACAATCGCCCGGGAAAAGGGGCTGGAGCCCCTGGCGCTGATGATTCTGGCGTCCCAAACCGGCATTGATCTCCCAAAAGAGGCAACCAGATTCATCGGCCCTGATGTACCGGGTCTGGAAGAGGCTTTGGCCGGGGCCAGGGATATTATCGCTGAAATCATTAATGAAGATGCATCCATCCGGTCAGGGATCAGGGACCTTTTCATCAAAACAGCCATGATCCACACAACGGTAATCAAGGGCAAAGCGGACGATGGCGCCAAGTTCCAGGACTATTTTGACTGGGAGGAACCGGCATTTAAAGCGCCCTCCCACCGGATTCTTGCCATGCTCAGGGGGGCCGGCGAAAAAATTCTGCGTGTTCATGTGCGGCCCGATGAAAAAAAAGCGTTGAATATCATCCATGGGATTTACCCGGGCAAAAAAAAGGTCTGCCCCGACAGCCGGGAGCAGATCCTTGCAGCAGCCGAAGATGCGTACAAACGGCTGCTGTCCAAATCCATTGAAAATGAGGCATTGCGAATGCTCAAACAAAAGGCCGATGAAAAGGCCGTAGCGGTTTTCTCGGACAATTTACGGCAGGTGCTACTGTGCTCTCCCCTTGGCGGCAGGCCCGTGCTGGCAATTGACCCTGGGTTCCGCACCGGGTGCAAAATCGCCTGCCTGGATGCCACGGGAAAGCTTGTCCACCATGATGTCATCCATCCCCACACCCCAAACGG
>QKDP01000061.1 GCA_003252055.1 Desulfobacter postgatei
AGGCCCTTAAAGGCTGTATCAATGATCTTAGACGGCAGATCCGGTAAATCAGACCCGATGAGAACGGCCCTTTCATACCCGGCGGTAAAGGTGTCGGCAAGGGCATTTTCCATTTTGTCTCCCAGGGTGGCGCCCTTTTGGGGGAAAAGATCCAAATCGTCTCCCAGCCAGGATCTGATACGGGGAAAGGCGTTTCCCGGATAATAGTACACCCGTAAGGCCCAGGGGGTTGATCGAACCATATCCAGAACATCCATCACAAAGCAGCGGTATAACGCCAGGGCTGCCGTGTCTCCCACACCCTTGGCCAGACGCGTCTTGACCCGGCCCTTTTCAGGGGATTTGATGAAAACGATGACAGCGTTGTCTGTTGTCATTTTTACACCTTGAAATAGGGGCACGCTTCCCGGATACACTCCCTGTTTTTACCCTGTTGCCGGCATTGCACCTCGCCGTCGGCCTTCAGGACCAGGGGCAGGTAAACTTCGGACAACCGGGCCACGGTTTTTAATGTTGTCCAGACCTCCCGCTGGCAGCAGCGGGCCGCCTCTATCCGGCTCAGGTCGTGGATAACGGCTTCGGACACCTGCTGGACGATCTGCCTGGCCTTGGGTTTTAACGGGGTGCTTTTCAGAATGATCCCAAAGGCAATTCCTGCACCCACAGCAGCGCCGCAGGTCCCCCAGAAGGCGCAGACACCGCCTGGAACTGCTCTTCCCCGGTCAATGGCCGTGGTGATGTCGCTGTTTGTGATATCACCTCCCAGATTCCTGAACACGGCGGTGATGACGCCGGGTACTGCAAAATGATGCTCGGGGCCATGGAGGGGAAATGAGGGATGACTGCGAAGCTGGTTTATCAGATCAATCATATCTGTTGCATCGGTATGGGTGCAGATATGTTTGACCACATCCACCATATCTTTTCCATGGCAAAGGTTGCAGACAAAATGTCCTTGTTCGCATACGGCGTTGGCAGGGTATTGATTGCCGCAGAAGACGCAAGTTTCCTGCCTCTGTTCTTCCAGATAGACTAGTGGTTGGCCGCACAGCATGCAGTCCTGTTGGAACTTCGTACCCGTTTCCGGGAATGGGGCTGCCGTTTGGCTCAAGGTGGCGTCGTTCTCGTCCACAAGGGTGGGAGGAAGCTCGCAGCTGCAAGCGTTCACGGCTTCGATGTTGGATACATTGCCCATATGATCCAGCTCGAAAATTGTCGTATCCTCCCGGGCGTCTAATGGCCGGATGGATTCCGACGAGACCCCTCGTAAAAGCAGCTGTCCATCGTCAGTCATCACCGCAGCATGGGGCCCCGGGTAAAAAACCACGGTTTTTTCCGCAGGCATGGGCCGAAAGGCCGTATAGGTGACGGCATAAAACTTGTGGTTCAACACCTCTTTGTAAAAAAAGCGTTTCACCACCCTGATCCGGCTGAATCCGGCTGATTCCAGGATGCTCATCAGCTGGGGCTGCACAAGAGCCCCTGACAGACACGCCCCCCGAAGCACTGCATCATTCTGGATTTCAGGGGGGCAGGGATCATCGGTGACCACGTCGGAAATAAAAATCCGCCCGCCGGGGGCAAGTATGCGAAAAATTTCAGCAAAGGTCTGCCGTTTGTCCTGGGAAAGGTTGATGACGCAGTTGGAGATGACCAGGTCCACGGTTTTATCTGCCAGGGGCAGTTGTTCAAGAAACCCTTTTTTAAAGGAGACATTACGGCACCCCAGGTTTTGGGCAACATCCCCAAGGGGTTTTCGGGCCAGGGCCAGCATGTGATCCAACATGTCAATCCCGATGACCTGTCCCGAAGGACCTGTTTTTCGGGCGGCAATGTAGCACTCTACGCCAGCGCCGCAGCCAAGGTCAACCACGGTGTCACCCAAAGAGATGCCTGCGTCCAGGACCGGGCTTCCGCAGCCATAGGAGCGAATCCTGGCAGATTTGGGAATATGGGATATTTCCGCATCAGGATAGCAGACCGGATTGGTGATGTCCGTATTCTCCTGTTTTGCGGCAGCCGAATAAAACTGCCCCACAACGCCATGGGTATCGGTCAGGGTGAGGACACAATTGGAGTGAGTCAGGGCCACGCTTTCACCTTCCTTTTCACAGTGCAGCAACTTCTCTCCCATTTTTCGCCGGATCTGGGGCCAGGGTGCTTCTTTAGTGATTTGGGCCGATTGAACCATTAACCACAATGCCAGGCGGTTATACAAGGGCAGGTAGGGGTCATGACCCAGGTAGGCTTCACCTGTATGGAAGCTGTGATCGATGTCCGGGCCGCCAACAATGTATTTTAACGGATTGTCCCCATAGACGGGATCATCTTTCACCGATAAACGTCGCAGGGTTCCAAGGACGTCACTGTTTCGCCAGACCGTCTCCAACCCCTGGGAAATATGGCCGCACACGGTCTCTTTACTGCCGATCAGGGCCGGGGTGGGATAGATCATGCCGTCGGGGCCCAATGCCAGCGATTCCCACCCGGCATTGCCCAGGTCGTATTTGGTACCGGGGGTGGAGAAGACTCTCGCGGACAGATTGGTGATATTATCAATGGCCAGGTCGTGGGCTGCTGCCATATCGTGGGCCTCAATTAAATAATTGAACAGCTCATCCAGCGGCACCGCCAGCTGTGTCGATGCCCGGCCGGTGGTTAAAAGCCACATATAATGGATGGCGTTAACCGAAAACTTTGCCCCCAGTTCGACCATCTTTGTCATCTGATGGAAATTATCCGGGTGCACCACCATGGACAGGGTGGTTATAATATCTGATCCTTTCAGCGCGGTAAGGCCGGCGGTTGTTTTGGCAAATGCCCCGGCGCCTCTTAATCGGTCGTTGGTCTCTTCAAGACCATCCAGGCTGACCTGAAGAAACAGGCGGTCACAGGGCAAGGTGTTGAAAAAATCCAGGTGGGCCGGTATCAGTATGCCGTTGCTTAAAATCACGAGCATGGTGTCGGGGTACTTATTTAAAATCAGGCGGCATATCTTCTGAAAATCGGGATGAACCAGGGGCTCTCCGCCGGTTAAATAAAAAATCCGGGTGCCCAGGCCGTAAGCCTGGCAGACCGTGGAGGTGATCATGTCGAAATCCATGGTCCGGCTTGTCCTTGATGAACAGGAAAAAAGACAGTGGCGGCAGGCAAGGTTGCATTGGTCGGTGATATGCAGCCAGCACTCCTTTAATGCTTTAAGGGTTAATGCGTGTGCACGGCCCGTGTAATCGGCAGTCTCCGGTGATTTTAATAGAGAGAGAAACTGGGATTCACGGATGGCGGAAACATCCGTATCCCCGGGTGTGAACGCAGAAGCCTGCCTCTCTTTTGTTCCGTTCTGCGCTTTGGGCGACATAAGCTTTTGAAGCAGCCGGTCTCCGGCGGCACTGGGAACGATCCAGTCCACAGATTCGGGGTTGACATATACCGCTGTGTTGTCCTGTTCAAGTCTGATCCAGCTATGATACTGATCGGTGTCCAAATGTATCCCCCGTTGTGATTGTACAGTTAAGAACTTCTATTTACGCTGCCAGGCCAGAAACCGTCTAACAATTCTTAGCGCAGTTTTCGGCACCCTGGCTTTTTTCCAGGCACCTGCAGCAAATCGGCCGGACTCTGCCAGGGTCGGGTAAATATGAATGGTGCCAAGGATTTTATTGAGTCCGATATTGTATTTCATGGCTAAAATAAATTCATGGATCAAGTCACCGGCATGAGCCCCCACAATGGTCGCCCCCAGGATTTTGTCCTTTTGGGGAACGGTCAGCACCTTGACAAATCCCCGGGCTTCGGAGTCGGCAATGGCCCGGTCCAGATCGTCAATCCCGTAGAGGGTCACCTCGTAGGGAATATCGGCGGCAAGACAATCTGTTTCGTTCATACCCACCCGGGCCACTTCGGGATCGGTAAAGGTACACCAGGGGATCACCTTGTAGTCTGCCGTGAACTTTTTAAAAAAACCGAACAATGCGTTTACAGATGCATACCAGGCCTGGTGGGAGGCAACATGGGTGAATTGATACGGGCCTGCAACATCGCCGGCCGCATAAATATTGGGAATGGTGGTCTGCAGCCATTTATTTGTTTTAATGGTACCATTGGGATTCAGTGCCACCCCCAGTTTTTCCAGTCCAAACCCCTGGGTATTGGCCACACGGCCCACGGCAATCAAAAGGGTGTCAAACCGGACAGCCACCTCTTGTCCGTCCGAGTTCCTGCTGCAGATCAGTTCTTTTTCGTCATTGTCCACCCGTATCTCCTTTGTCGTATGCCCTGTGAGGACCCGAATGCCCTCCTGGGTGAAGGTCTCTTTGATAAAATCGGACACATCCTCATCCTCCCGGCCCATGATCCGGTCAGCCCTGCCCACCATAGTAACCTGGGCGCCTAAACGGGCAAAGGCCTGGCTGAGTTCGCACCCGATGGGACCGCCCCCCAGCACCACCAGCCTTTGGGGCAGTTGCCTTAAAGACCAGACCGTATCAGAAGTAAAGTACGGTACCTGGTCGAGGCCGGGGATGGCCGGAACCCTGGGCCGGGCACCCGTTGCCACGACAATGCTGCGGGTGGTGATGACTTTCCCGTTCACCTGAATTTCGTACGGGGAGAGAATATGGGCCTCGCCCTGGATGCAGTCTACCCCGAGTTGGGTATACCGTTCCACAGAATCATGGGGCGCTATTTTTTTGATGATTTTTTCCACCCGCTCCATGACCGTTTTAAACTGAAAGTCAACACGGGTATGTTCAAACCCAAATTCCTTGGCCCTTTTGGCGTAGGAGAGCATTTTTGCGCTGCGCAGCAAGGCTTTGCTGGGCACACACCCGGTGTTCAGGCAATCTCCTCCCATTTTGTCCTTTTCCACCAATGCCACACCCGCCTTCACAGCCGCTGCAATATAAGCGGTCACAAGGCCTGCGGAACCGGCACCGATAACCACCAGGTTGTAGTCAAATCCTGAAGGCTTGGAAAATTTTGCCATGGCCCGCCGTTTTTTTAAAAAACCGGTGAACGCCTTTGCGATCCAGGGGAAAACTCCCAAAAGGGCAAAGGAGGCAAGCATCGGCAAGGAAAGAATCCCGGATGCGGTTTCCACCCGGGATAACTGGGTGCCGGCATTGATGTAGGCAAGGGTCCCTGGAAGCATGCCCAACTGGCTTACGATGTAAAATATACCCGTTTTAATGGGGGTCAGCCCCATGACAAGATTGATGACAAAAAAGGGAAACACCGGCACCAGGCGCAGAGTGAAAAGATAAAAGGGCCCGTCGGTTTCAACACCCTCATTTATTTTTTTAAGCCGGTCTGAAAACCGATCCTGGATGTAGTCCCTTAACAGAAACCGTGACGCAAGAAAGGCCAGGGTTGCACCAATGGTGCTGGCAAAGGAGACAATGATCGTGCCTGCCCAAAGCCCGAACACGGCACCGCCTGCCAGAGTCATCACCGCAGCCCCCGGAAGTGACAGCGCGGTGACAACGATATAGACCGCTGCATAGATGAAAATGGTCAGAGTTGTGTTTTCGGCATAAATATTTTCCATGGTGGCCTGTTGGGATTTAAGGGCCTCAAAGGTCAGCTGCCGGTGAAGGTCCAATGAGAAAAACAGGATAACGCCAAGGATCAGTATGCCAAGAATGAGCCCTTTAAATACGCGTTGATTCATTTTATATTTCCAATCCTATTTAGTAAAAAATAGCATGTAGCCGCGATGCCGTAAATGCTGTTTTTGCAATCACGGCGCCTCCTTTTTAGGGGGTTGCTTATCCCAACGTTAGGCCCTAAATCTCATGAAAGTATCACAAAACCGTCACAAGGGTGTTTTCATTTGACTGGCTCCTGCACGGGCCGCTATGATTGAGACAAATCATTAAAGGGCCGGAGTGGACAGTAAAGTTTTCATTACGAACTACCCAAACCGAAAGGAGTCCCATGCAGAAAAAAATTCTTGTGGTGGAGGACAATGCCGAGCTTTCCGACCTTCTCCTTCTTCACCTCTCCGACCAGTCCTGGCAGGTGGATCTGGCCCGTGACGGATTTACCGGATATAAGAAGGCGGCAGGCGGGGGGTACGACCTCATCGTCCTGGACATTATGCTGCCGGGCATGGACGGCATCGAGATTCTTAAAAGCATCCGGGGCCGGGGCCTGGTCATGCCGGTGCTCATGCTGACCTCCAAGTCTTCCGAGATCGACAGGGTCCTCGGCCTGGAATTGGGGGCGGATGACTATATTACCAAGCCTTTTTCCATCCGGGAACTCATTGCCCGGATCAAAGCCGTATTCCGGCGCATGGAAAACCTCTCCGCCATGAAAGAGACCGCGTCAGAACCCGTCATCCAGGCCGGGGGGCTGGTCATTGATCCCGCAAAGCGCAAGGTCACCGTCGCAGGGCAGCCAGTGGACCTCACCGCAAAGGAGTACGACCTTCTCACCTTCTTTGCCCGCCATCCCGGCCGGGTGTTTAACCGATCCCAGCTTCTGGAAAATGTCTGGGGATACGGCCACGACGGCTACGACCATACCGTCAACTCCAATATCAACCGTCTGCGGGCCAAAATTGAATCCGACCCGACCAATCCGCAGTATATCCTGACGGTCTGGGGGGTAGGGTATAAATTCACGGACACGGATGGGGCTGATGTTTAACTCTCTGTACTCCAAAATTGCCGCAGGCCTGGCTGCTCTTTTTCTTGTGGTGGGCCTGATCTTTATCGGGGTGACCGTCTTTTCCACGGACATGTACCAGCAGGAGGTCAGCCAGAAGCTGAACACGGGGCTGGCCCGGCAGATCGTCAAAGAACGGATTCTCATGGAAGAGGGCCGGGTGAACCAGGAGGCGCTCAGGGATATCTTCCACATGCTCATGGTCATCAACCCCGGCATTGAGATTTACCTTCTGGACGTTGATGGGAACATCCTGACCTTTTCCGCCCCCGAGGGCAGCGTCAAGCGCAGCAAAGTGGCCCTCACCCCTGTAAAGCAATGGCTGGACGGCACGCTGACCCCGCCGGTTCAGGGGGATGACCCTAAAAATCCCATTGGGAAAAAAGTCTTTTCAGCGGCTCCCATTGAACAACACGGCATCCTTGAGGGCTACCTCTACGTTATTTTGGGAGGGGAGGAATACGATACCATCAACCAGAAACTCAAAGGCAGCTATATCCTCCAGCTCTCGGCCTGGATGATCGGGGCAGGCCTTCTCTTTGCCCTGGCAGCAGGGCTGGTCCTCTTCGGTCTTCTCACCGGGCGGCTGAAAAAACTTGCCGCCCTCATGGAGGCTTTTGAAGGCGGAACCGCAGGGGCTGATGTCGACCTGCCCACGCACCGGGGCCCGTCCGATGAGATTGACCGGCTGGGCACTACCTTCAGGGAGATGGCCGCCCGGATCGAGGCCCAGATGGCGGAGCTGAAGGCATCTGACCAGATGCGGCGGGAGCTGGTGGCCAATGTATCCCATGACCTGCGCACCCCGCTTGCCACCCTGCAGGGGTATATCGAAACCCTGCTCATCAAGGAAAATCAATACTCTGGGGAAGAACGGCGCCACTACCTTGACATTGCCATCCGCCACTGCCGCCGCCTCAACACCCTGGTCACGGAACTGCTTGAACTGGCCCGGCTGGAGTCCGCCCGCATGGATCTGTCTTTGGAACCCTTCGACCTAAGAGAGCTGATCCAGGATATCTGTCAAAAATTCGCCCTTGCCGCAGAACAAAAAGAGATAGAACTGAGCCAACGGTTCGAAAAGACCGTTCCCTTTGTTGAGGCGGACATCGCCCTGATCGAAAGAGCCCTGGAAAACCTGATCGAAAACGCCCTGCACTATACCCCGGTAAAGGGCAGGGTGTCCGTGGCGGTTTCCCTGGAAACCGAGGTAATGATCCGGATCAGCGACACAGGCCCGGGTATCCCTGAAAAAGAGCTGGTCCATATTTTCAACCGCTTTTACCAGTCCGATCCGTTCAGCAGAAAAAAAGAGGGGCACACCGGCCTGGGCCTTGCCATTACCGCCAGGATTCTCCAGCTCCACGGACGTCAGATCCAGGTTGAAAGCCGGCCCGGCAGGGGCAGCTGTTTTTCCTTTTCCCTGCCCCCGTGGCAGCGACCCCAATAACAGCCATGGGCTGACCTGGTGTATCAACACCCAGGCTCAACCCACAACAAAACATGAAAGTAATTTAACGACTTATTGGCACTTTCATATAAAATCTAAGAGCCTGTTTGGTAATTGATGAATCGGCTGCAATCTTTTGTGATAAACTTGTGACCTTTGACCGATCTATTTGTGATCTTATCTTTCTAACATAACGGGTAAGGAAACCCAAAACCCTTAGAAAGGAGAGCGCCATGAAACCCAAACTGATCATTCTAACCCTTACCACCCTGCTCATCGCCCTTGGATTGTACGCCTTTGCCGGCATGGAGGGGGAGATGAAAGAAGATTCCATGAAAAAAACCGAGATTGCCACCTTTGCCGGAGGCTGCTTCTGGTGCACGGAGGCGGACTTTGAAAAGGTCAAGGGCGTTCAAAAGGTGATTTCAGGGTACACCGGCGGCCATAAGCCCCATCCCTCCTATAAAGAGGTATCCAGGGGCGGTACAGGCCACACCGAGGCCGTTCAGGTCTATTTCGACCCAGAGGTTGTAACCTATAAAGCACTTCTGGACTACTTCTGGCGCCACATCAATCCCACGGATGCCGGCGGCCAGTTTGTGGACCGGGGGAACCAGTACCGCTCTGAAATTTTCTACCACACCGGCAGGCAAAAGATGGAAGCTACGGCTTCCAAAAAGGCCCTGGAAGCTGCCATGGTTTTTGACAAGCCCATTGTCACCCGGATCACGAAGTTTGAGACCTTCTATCCTGCCGAGGCATACCATCAGGATTACTATAAAAGAAACCCCATCCGCTACAAATACTACCGGTGGAATTCCGGTCGGGATCAGTTCATCGAAAAAACCTGGAAAAACAAGCACATGAAAAAAGACGGGATGGAAGCTGCCCCCATGGATGGCCACATGAACAAGGAAATGGATAAGAAGATGGACACTATGGATAACATGAAAGAGGACAAGATATCCATGTGGACCCGGCCCTCGGATGCCGACATCAAAAAAATGCTGACCCCCATGCAGTATGAAATCACCCAGCATGAAGCCACCGAACCCCCTTTCCGGAATGCATTCTGGGACAATAAAAAAGAGGGGATTTATGTGGATATCGTATCCGGAGAGCCCCTGTTCTCTTCAACGGACAAGTTCGAGTCCGGTACAGGCTGGCCCAGTTTCACCCGGCCCCTGGAACCGGAGCATATCGTTGAAAAGACGGACAAAAGTCTGTTCATGACCCGCACCGAGGTCAGAAGCAAGGTTGCCGATTCCCACCTGGGCCATGTGTTTGACGATGGTCCGGCTCCCACAGGCCTTCGGTACTGCATCAATTCAGGAGCCCTGAAGTTCATCCCCAAAGACAAACTGGCCGAAGAGGGATATGGAAAGTACGCAAAACTCTTCTAACCCGGATCATTAAAAAGCCTTTCTGTTCACAGGCTTTACACGGCCCGGCAGCCCACAGGCTGCCGGGCCGTGGTTGGTGGTGGGTATTTTTCGATGCGAATATAAAAAAGTGGCATTTAGAACTCCGGACTATTATAGATTATGCTTTTTTCTTGCGCCTGATTCCCCAAATGGCGTATTCTTCTTTACAATAGCCACGGGTTGACCTGGTCTGTCGATACCCAGACTCACCCCCGCAACAAAACATGACGGTAATTTAACAACATATTGGGACTTTCAGATAAAAAATTTATCATGGCCCTGTGCCGAAAGAGAGGGCTGCTTTGAAAAAGCGTAAAACCAAAATTGTAGCGACCATATCCAACCGGAACTGTTCCGTGGAATTCATTGAAACGCTTTATAAGGCCGGAATGAATGTGGTGCGCTTGAATACGGCTCACATGAGCCATGATGATGCCATACAAGTTATTGAAAATACCCGTAAGGTATCGGACAAGATCGGTATCCTTTTAGATACCAAAGGCCCTGAAATCAGAACCTGTGATGCCAAAACGCCTCTGTCCGTTGTCTATGGAGATTTTATCCGCATCAAAGGAGAGGCCGGCGGGATTTCCAGAGATGATGTGATCTGCGTATCCTACCCGCATTTTGTCGATGATGTGCCGGTTGGTTCTTCCATTCTCATTGATGACGGATACATTGCCCTGAAAGTGACAGACAAGATAGATAACCATCTCATCTGTTTCGTGGAAAATGACGGGGTGATTTACCCCAGAAAAAGTATCAATATCCCATCGGTCCATGTCAAACTGCCGGCCTTGAGCGAAAAGGACAGAGGGTTTATTGCCTTTGCCGCAGACCAGGAGCTTGACTTTATTGCCCACTCCTTTGTTCGCAACAAGGAAGATGTCCTGGCTGTTCAAAAGATTCTTGATGAGAAGAAATCCCCAATCAAAATCATCGCAAAGATTGAAAATGCCCAGGGGGTGGATAATCTTCGGGAAATTCTGGAATATGCTTATGGGGTGATGGTGGCCAGGGGTGATCTGGCCGTTGAAATCCCAACTGAAAAAATTCCGTTGATTCAAAAAGATATTGTCCAAACCTGTATTGAACGCAGACGTCCTGTTATTGTGGCCACCCAGATGCTGCATTCCATGATTATGGCGCCACGGCCCACACGGGCGGAAGTGTCTGATGTGGCCAATGCCTGCCTGGATCATGCGGACGCCCTGATGCTGTCAGGTGAGACGGCCAATGGTAAATATCCTGAGCAAGCGGTGCAGACCATGGCCAGGATTGCCCAGGAGGTGGAGTTAACAAGAAGCTCATTTATTGATATCCCCTATTCAAGTAAAGGCAACCTGACAGATTATCTTGCCAAGGCCGCAGTGAAGTCTTCCCTGCGTTTGGACACCAGGGGAATTGTGGCGGATTCACTTTCCGGGAAAACCATTCTGGCTCTGGCCGCCTACCGGGGGGACAGCCCGATTTTCGCCCAGGTTTACGATAAAAAAGTGATGCGCATGCTTTCCTTGTCCTTTGGGGTATTTCCCGAGTACATTCCTCTAGGGGCAAATCCAAGGAAATTGGTTATAGATTCCATCTGCCGTTTAACTGAAGACCAAAATTTTAACGATGACGACCTGATTATTGTGCTTTCCGGCAGTTTCGGGCCTGAACAGGGCCCATCTTTTATTGAAATCGGCAATGCAAAAAATTTTAGTGACCAAGGCACTTGAAACAGAATTGATATAACAGCCATGGGCTGACCTGGTGTATCAACACCCAGGCACAACCCACAACAAAACATGAAAGTAATTCAACAGCTTATCTTGACTTTCATATAAAAAAAGATCAATCCAGGTGCAGGCTTCTGCAGGTGTTGGCGCCGTTTTCTGAGGGCAGGGCCTCATTAAATATTTCCAATAGCTTGATGGTCTGTTTGGCCATCATGACGCAATTGCCGGAAATGGCGTAGTACATGATGCTCAGACGCGTCTTTGAGGACTCTTCCCTGATCCTGGCAATCTGATTGGCATTGTATTCATCCACAAGATCCCTGAGATAGTGGAACCTCGCAGCGATGTGGGTGCAGTCCACAATATCCTTTTTATTAAATGCGATTTCAACCTGTTCAAGAATATAAAGAATTTCTGTTTTGATCTCCTTGAGTTCCTCAATCTGGGCGGGTAAAAGCCCCGTGTGCCGGTTGGCTACATGCATGGTGGATCTGATCACCGTATCCCTGTATCCATCGTTAAGTTTCTGGAGGCGCCGGATAATCTGGTAATAGTTATAAGACCCCTTGTGATCCGTACGCTGCAGGAGCCGCAACACTTTAAAAATATTTGCAATGATTATATTGCTGCTCATTTGGAACTGCTTAACCTTCCTGCGCTGTTCCCTTAAGGTCTCCAGGTCCTCTTCAAAAAGCGCATTAAACGCAGTCTTTAAAGAGAGTCTTATGCCTTGAAGATGAAGCGCAAGATGGTCAAATGTCGCTGAAACAGATGACTGGAAATCTTCCACCTCTTCAAGATGGTAAATGGTGATCTCTTCTTTGGTCTTTTCAGATCCTTCGTGGTGCTTTTTGTTTCTCAGGATCATGAGAAATACAAAGATCATCAGGCAGACCACGCCGGGCATTTTGAAATAATAGATGATATTGCCGCATATAAAGGAGACCACAAAGGCAATAAATGCGGTCATGAACCAACCACCTATCACTGTTAAAACACCGGTGACACGGTATACGGCGCTTTCCCTGCCCCAGGCCCGGTCAGAAAAGGAAGAACCCATGGCGACCATAAACGTTACATAGGTGGTGGACAAAGGCAGTTTCAGAGACGTGGCCAGGGAGACCACGGCAGATGCCACCATCAGGTTCACTGACGCACGAAGCAGATCAAAGGATGGTTTTTCTTTTCCCCCGACATGGGTGTCTTCGGGGATCGGGCTGATTCTTTTGGCCACAATTTCACCGATGACGGGGGGGGACACGGCTTTGACAGAGGTAAACAGGCTGTGGAACAGGTTGACAATGCGCCTGGACAGCCAGACAGATTCGAACCGCTCCATGCCTTCATCCTGCTGGCCCAGGCTGATTTCGGTTTCGGTTACTGTCTTTGCCTTGCGTGATATCCACAGTGTGACCACCATGATGGCACCTGCAATGAGCATGATAAAGGTCTGGGTGGGAACTTTTCCCCCCAGTGCCCCCATGGTGATGTTCAGGGGATCGGATGAGGCCAGTGCTGTTTTATAAGCATTATAGCCTGCCAAGGGGACACCGATAAAATTGACAAGGTCATTGGCGGCAAAGGCCATGGCCAGCGCAAACGTGCCCACAAGGACGATGGGTTTAAGAATATTTATTTTGAATGCGCTGATAAGAACCTGAAGGATAATGGCAGAGGTTGCAAAAATACCGCCCATGATAATTAGAGAGTGGTTTTTTATCCATGTTACCATCTGTGCATCCATGAAAGTGGCCCCGCTGGCCCCTTTTACAAGGATGAAAAAGCTAATGACGGTAAGGGCCACACCGCCCCAGAGCGCCCCGTAATACTTCAGCCGTTTTTTATAATCAAAGGTGAAGATAAGCCTGGATATAAACTGAACGAATGCACCTGAAGCAAATGCCACGATAATGGATAATAATATCCCGGAAATTATAGTGATGGCTTTGGTAGAGTTAATATAATCCACAAGGTTGTGACCCGAATCTGCATGGGCGGCCAGTTTTATCATGGACAGGGCTACGGCAGACCCGAGCAGCTCAAATACAATGGATACCGTCGTGGAGGTGGGCAGGCCATATGTGTTGAAAAGATCTAAAAGCAGAATGTCCGTAATCATGACTGCCAGAAATATGGTCAGAAGTTCGGGCATGGTAAAAAGCTCGGGATGAAAAATACCTTTTCGGGCAACCTCCATCATGCCTGCAGAAAAAGTAACGCCGACAAGAATACCGGCACTTGCAATAATCATGATTATTTTAAAGGGCGCTGCCTTGGATCCGATCGAGGAGGTTAAAAAATTTACCGCGTCATTGGTGACCCCAACAATCAGATCAAAAATTGCAAACAGGATCAACATGCCGACGATGACATAGCATATTTCAATGCTCATGGTGGTTTTTTTTCCTTTGTGACAGTTGGACAAACGCTGGTTGGTAAGCGTTCCCGCTTTTTTAATAGGGAATCCTAACAAAATTCTTATGTTTTACTAATATTTTGCTCCTTTATAAGGCTTTTGACCCTGATTTGGCAAGGGGTTTATCTTTTTCTAAAAGGAAGTGATTGTTTTGGGGGAATTGGGGCCATTTTCATGGGATTGCAGCCGATTCATCAATTACCAAACAGGTTCTTAAAGGCGGGGAGAAAGCACAAGATGTTTAAGAACGGTTTTTCAGGGCTAAAATCATGTCGTAAACCTTGGGTTTAGGGCAGTTTGCAAGTCCGGCTACTTTTTTTGCAAGTTCACCGGTCCGCATATTTTTATTCAAGCCATCCATGATCATGGCTTCCATCTGGTCTAAAGATAAACCGGCGTCCTGTTCATCCGCTCCCTTAATAAACAGGACGCATTCGCCTTTGATGGTTTCCCTTGCCTCAAGGGTGGACAAAATAAGGGATAGGGGGCCACGAATAAACTCCTCATACTGTTTTGTCAATTCCCTGGCAAGACAGGCCTGTCTGTCACCAAACGCCGTTATAGCCGAAGATATCAGCCGGATGACGCGTCTGGGAGATTCATAAAATATCAGTGTTGCCCTGTGATGGGCGGCATCATTGAGGAAGCTGTCCAGGCGGCCCTGTTTTTTAGGCGGAAAGCCCAGGAAAAGAAAGGTATCGGTGGGCAGTCCGGATGCGCTTAATCCGGTAACCGCGGCATTGCATCCGGGTACCGGCACAATGCAAATGCCTTTTTCTTTGGCCTGGGAAACCAGGCGGTAACCGGGATCTGAAATCAAAGGCGTGCCTGCATCGCTGATCAAGGCGATTGTGGTCCCGTTTTCAAGCCGGCGGATCAAGTCATGGGTTCTTGCGGTTTCATTGTACTCATGGCAGGCAATTGTAGGGGTTGTGATGCCGTAATGACCCAGCAGTTTTTTTGAATGACGTGTATCCTCAGCTGCGATCAGGTCCGCCTCCTTTAATATGCGTACGGCCCGAAATGTCATATCCTCAAGGTTGCCTAAAGGGGTTGCTACGATATAAAGAGTGCCATAAAGGGATCCGGACATGTTAAAACCCTTGAAAGGCATTGGGGATCACAGTGATGTCACAGGCGGTGTGCGAACTGTTCTTGTATAACACTTCCACCACATCAAATCGCAACCGGGTATTGGTGATTTTATTAAGGCTTAGATAGTACTGGGCACCCATGATAATTTTTTTTTGCTTGGCTGTTGTTACACCTTCCCGGGGAAGGCCTTTTTTAACGCCTGTCCGGGTTTTGACTTCAATAAAGCACAAGGTGTCAAAGTCTTTTGCAATGATATCGATTTCAAACTGTGGGGTTGAAAAATTGGATTCCAAAACTTTATAGCCCCGGGACAAAAGAAACCGCCGGGCGGCCAGTTCTCCCTTTTTTCCAAGCTGTCTGCCCCCAAGGCTCATATCGCCCTTACACCCCTGAAACTTTTGCGATGAACAGGGCAGGGGCCGTGGGTCAGGATGGCCGCTTTGTGGGCTTTGGTCGGATAACCCTTGTGGCGGCTAAAGCCATACGCGGGATATCGTAAGTCAAGATCCTTCATGATCCGATCCCGGGTGACCTTGGCCAGAATAGAGGCTGCCGCAATGGACAGGCTTAACGCATCCCCTTTAATGACAGGACGCTGGTCTATGGTGCTGTCGATGGTAAACTTGCCGTCAATGAGCAGATAATCCGGTGTAAGCCCTAAATCTTCAACCGCCCGTTTCATGGAGAGCAGGGATGCCTGAAGAATATTAATCCGGTCAATCTCCTCATGATCGGCCATGCCGATGCCAAAGGCTATTGCCTGGTTTTGGATCACTGGAAAAAGCGCCTCTCTTTTTTTTTCGGAAAGCGTTTTAGAATCATTGATGCCCGGGACATCAAAATTTGGAGGTAAAACCACCGCCGCGGACACGACAGGGCCGGCAAGGGGTCCCCTGCCGGCCTCATCAACACCTGCAATTACTTTATATCCGCTCAACATGGCCTGTTTTTCAAAGGCCATCATGTCGGCTGGAAAACTGCCGCGGATATCAGGCAAAGCGTTTTTCTTTGATTCTTGCAGCTTTGCCGCGCAGATTTCTCAAATAGTAAAGCTTGGATCTTCTTACACGTCCCCGGGTCACCACTTCAACTTTGTCGATGGCAGGAGAATTAAGGGGAAAGATTCTTTCAACGCCGATACCGCCGGAAATTTTTCTAACGGTAAACCGGGCACTGGAAAGGCCTTTGGTCTTTTTGATAACCACGCCCTGGAAAACCTGGATACGTTCTTTTTCACCTTCACTGATTTTTACATGAACCTTTACGGTATCCCCGGAGTCGAAATTCGGGATATCAAGGCGCATCTGTTCTCTTTCAATTTTTTGGATTAAGTTTGCTGTCATGTTTTGTTCCTTCTATTGTTTCAGATTTCAGCCGTTTATTAATCTGTCTAAATATATGGATGCTGCGGACCGGACGCTTAGGTGATTATATGATCCTGACCCCTGTATGGGTTCAAGGATGTGGTTACACTGGTTGATCACTTCCGGTGCCAGCCCCCATGCCGTGCCAAACGCAATCACATGGGGGACATTACCCTTCAAGTCCTGCCCAAGCTTTCTGCAACTGCAAATGG
>QKDP01000048.1 GCA_003252055.1 Desulfobacter postgatei
CTATCTGTCTGAAACGCCGTGCTGGGCAATGCATTGGGGTTTATGTTACGCTGGTGTGTGAGAGCCTGGTGACGCCTTTTGTAATGTGGCAACAAAGAATGCGGTTTTGTGTATGGCATGGCTTTTGGTTACAAAATCGTGAGCCTTGTCAGTTGTTATGTGACAATATTGTTGTTTTTTTAGGCTTTCATAAAAAAAGATTGATGGATATTGTGGCTGTATCATCGTTTAATCAAACGTTTTATTATTTGATTTGTTGTATGTTGACTGTTTTTGATCCGTCTGGCATTGGAATTGCTGTCATAAATTTACGGGAAGGATCCCTAAAATCAGGAAAACAGTAAAGGAGTTCCAAGATAATATGCCAACAAATATTCATGCAGACTTGAAAATATATGAAATCATTCAGCGTTTTCCCCAGACCCGGTCGGTTTTTGTGGCAAATGGCCTGGGTGCCTTGGTCAGTGACGATGCCATGCGGGTGCTGGCGCCGTTTTTAACCTTGGGCACAGCCTTGAAAAGCCGGTTGATTAACATTGAGGCTTTCATTGAGATGCTTGAGAGTGCCGTCTCCCGGGACCCTGTAATTGATACCCCCGGATTGACCTCCATGGAGGCCCAGAAGGATCTTACTTTTCTGGGGCTTATGCCTTGTGGTTTGAAAATGCCGTTCAGCCGGGCTTTTTCTCAATTTTTAAACGAACTTCAGACCAAAGAGGGGCTTGGCATTCAATCGGCGGTTGAAGGGAATGTAAACCAGGAACTGTCATATTATTCCTATGTTGACACCATTGACTCCCGGGATGAACTGCCCGATATTATTATGTCTGCTGATTTTAATGTTTTTCTAGGCCATCGGTTTTATAACCGTTTTGTGGTCCCGGGACATTTCACCGGTTATGGGGAACTGTCTGCCGGTCCGAATTTTTCAGATGCTCAGATTTTAGATCCCAAAAACGAATATACCATTCTATGTGTCAATCCTTTGGTGGTGGTTGCCAACCTTGATAAGTTGGAAAATAGGAATCTGCCACACACCTGGGAAGATCTCCTTGCGCCTGAATGGGAAAAAAGTTTGATCATCAGGGGAGGAGACGGGTTTTATTGTCATGCGGTCCTGCTGCCCTTTTTCAAGGCATTGGGCAACCAGGGGTTAGCGGCTTTGGCCGCCAGTGTGCTTGAAGGGCTTCATCCGGCACAGATGGTCAACCGGATAGACAATAACGGCCCGGGCGCACTTTATGTGATGCCGGCTTTTTTTGCGGACCGGATCCGGCACCAGGACCGGATTAAGGTGATATGGCCGGATGACGGGGCCCTTGCTAGCCCGGTCATTCTGCAGGTCAAACCTGAAAAAAAAGAGGAACTCAAACCGGTTCTTGATTATCTTGTGGGCAGTCAGCTTGCACAGATTCTTGCAGGTGCCGGATTTCCCGTGCCCCATGCAGATGTGGTGGCAGATGTTCAGTCAAAACCGCTAAAATGGCTGGGGTGGGATTTTTTAAGGCAGAACGATCTGCCTGCCTTAAATGTTGAGATTGATAAAATTTTTATGCCCCTGGCGCCTTGATTTTCCATGAACCAGGTATTGAAACAAGCAGATCCGTCTATCAGGCTGGTGACGGTGGCAGGACCGCCTTCAAGCGGAAAAACCTCATTGATCCTGCATACGGCAGCAGTGCTTTTGGAACAAGGGCTTCGTATTGGTATCATCAAGTTTGACTGTCTTACCGGAGACGATCATATAAGATATGAGCGTGCGGGCCTGCCTGTGAAAAAAGGGCTGGCCGGGGGGCTGTGCCCGGATCATTTCTTTATTGCCAATATTGAGGCCTGTGTGCAATGGGGTATCAGCCAGAGCTTTGACCTGTTGATCAGTGAAAGTGCCGGGCTTTGTAACCGGTGTTCTCCCCATATTAAAGGGGTTCTGGGCGTATGTGTCATTGATCATTTAAGCGGTGTGAATACACCCAGGAAAATCGGCCCCATGTTGAAAAACGCCGATCTTGTGGTACTGACCAAAGGCGATATTGTGTCCCAGGCTGAACGGGAAGTTTTTTCTTTTCGTGTCCGCCAGGCCAATGCAAAGGCCGCGGTACTGCCGGTAAACGGGTTAACGGGCCAGGGTTCTCTTCTGGCTGCCGGCCACTTTAAAACAGCGCCTGCCATTGCGTCATTAAACGGCATGCGCCTTCGTTTTACCATGCCGGCAGCCTTGTGTTCCTATTGTCTGGGGGAGACCAGGATCGGACCTGACAGTCAGATCGGCAATGTCAAAACCATGGATTTTACGTGATGGGCAAAGTGAATAAAAAAAATGGCGCGGATACAGACCTTTTGAGTCTTGGGATTGATACGCTGATGGAAGAATATCCGTATCTAAAGGATTTTTTCAGCGCCCTAGAGATTGATCCTTTTCCGGGGAAAAAGACGTTGGCCATGCTCATTGAAAGCCTGTCACCGGACCATTTGTCCCAATTCGGTCTGAACCATGAATCCCTGTCCGCCCAGGTTCTGGAATTTATTGCAAAGATGGAGCAGTGCCGGCATAAGATTCATGGCAGTATGGATCACCTGGTCATTGGGGCCGGGTTCGATAAAAACGGGTGTCCGGAGGCTATGGGTATCACCCTTTATCCCGGTGAGGTGGTCAGTGTGGTGGGGCCCACCGGATCAGGTAAAAGCCAGCTTCTCTCCGATATAGAGTGTCTGGCCCAGGGGGATACCCCTTCGGGTCGAAAAGTGATGCCGGACGGTAAAATTCTGGATGCCCAGTCTCGTTTTTCCGGCGAGTTCAGGCTGGTGGCCCAGCTTTCCCAGAATATGAATTTTGTCATGGATCTGACCGTGGAGGCGTTTTTGCAAATGCATGCCGAAAGCCGCCTGATTGAAAATATTCCTGGAAAAATCAAGCAGATCTACCAGTCTGCCGTCATGCTTGCAGGCGAACCCTTTTCCCTGGACACGGCCATTACGTCCCTTTCCGGCGGCCAGTCCCGGGCCCTGATGATCGCTGATGTGGCCTATCTGAGTGCCTCCCCCGTGGTGTTGATCGATGAGATTGAAAATGCGGGCATAGACCGTGTCAAAGCGGTTTCCCTGCTGCTCAACAAAGAAAAAATTGTCCTGATTGCCACCCATGATCCATTGCTTGCCCTGTCCTGCGACCGGCGTATTGTGATAAAAAACGGCGGTATTGCCGATGTGGTCAAAACCATAGAGGCGGAGAAAAAAAGTGCAGCCTGCCTGGCTGCTCTTGACCAAAAACTGGGCCTTCTACGGGAAAAAGTCCGAAAGGGAAAACACCTGATTTTTGACCAAAAATTTTTCTTTGACCATCCTTGAATGCAGCATGCCCATAAAGGGCATCCGCGGTAACAGCTTCGTATTTTCTTTGTAGCCTTTTTATAAGAAAGTCTGTGTAACCTGCACAGATCTTTCAACTTTCGTTGTGGGCTGAACCACCGTGAAAAAATAGATCAGCCCGTGGCTGTTATTGGAGATTAACCGTATTTTTTACATTACGATCGCCTTGATATCTTTCAGGGGCCGGGAGCAATAATATCTCCGGAAGAAGAAAATGCGATCCGCCAGGGGGTCATCTCTTTAAGGCAGGACAGTTTTTCGGTTTCCGGGCCTAAGACTTCACTGACAAGAAAGTCGGTCGTATGCATGGTGTCCCTGATAATGACCGCCCGGACCTTTTCAGGAGGAACCGGACCAAGGGTTTGGAATCCTGCCTGAATTGCCTTTTCCTCATTGGGCAGCCGGACTGGAATGGCTGCTTTTTTAAGGGACATGGCGGTCAGGGCATTCATGATGGTGGCCTGGTAATCCATGCCTGCAAATACTTTTTCGGTGATGATGTCTGCATTGCCTAGGCCGATGGCATTGCCTGCCGTGTTTGGAGACAGGTCCAGGATCACCAGGCGTTTGGCAGAAAGGCTTTGGGAAAAATCATCTTCCATTAAATCACAGGTTCTGCCGGTGACATTGGGGTCCATACCTGATCCGCTGATCTCCTTGCCGATCTGCCGGACCACCAGCAGGTCCAGGTTTTTATACGGCAGGCTGGGGAAATGGGATTTGGCCAGGGCTAAAAGGCCCGGCTCCCTGGTGCTGATTTGGGCTGCCGGTATCACCTCAATCTTCATTACCTGGTCATAGGCGTCCTCCACCACACCAATGCCCAAACAAAGGTTGGTTTGTTCAATAATGGTATCGCCCATGGCTTTGAGAAGCGTATGAAATCCGTATTTCAGGGCAAAATTATGATAGGTTAAGGCTCCTGTGTGTTTACCCATGCCCACAACAAGCATTTTGTAAAGCCCGCTTTCCACATCACCTTTGAATTTGGTATGGGGCTTGATGCGGTTAATGCAAATGCTGTGGTCCGCATCCATGGCCTTTTTTGAAAAATAGACAGGCACTGCATCAAACACGCTTCCCACTTCAACTGCATCCATTTCCGGGGCAATAGCGGTCCGGCAGACGTCACTTGTAATCCCTAATTTTGCGAGGGTCTTTTCCTGGCCTTCAGGGGTGGCGCTGCCGTGACTTCCCATGGCCGGGATGATGACAGGGTGGGCCCCTTTGTCCTTTATGCTCCGGCAGATTTGTGCCACAAGCTCCGCAATTTTGTTAATTCCCCGGCTGCCCACGCCAACGGCCACGGTCTGTCCGGGTTCAATATCAGACTGATCCAGTGCCGGGTCCAGTTGTGCTTTCAGGTCGTTTGCCGGGTCCCGCAGTGCCATGGATGGCAAAGCCAGCTTTACCCGGTAAAACCCGGGGAAATTAAATTTTTTTTCAAGGTATGCCGGGTATCGCATTTTGTTTTTCCAACAGAAACTTAATTTTCGAAAAGAACCTTATTACGTTGCGTTGGAAAAAGCAACTGTCCGTTCGTACCGAGGCTGATGAATAAATTTTATAAGAAAGTCTTGTAACCTACACAGATCTTTCAACTTTCGTTGCGGGCTGAACCACGGTGAAAAATCAGGTCGGCCCGGGGTTGTTATAAAAAAGGCATGAAACAGATTGGAATCAAAAAGGTCATTTGGTAAAAAGGGACAGACGCCTGATTTATTCGCAAACACGATTGACCTGGGCGTAATACAGCAACATGACTGGGGAGTAACATGCAGTTGGACATTGATTTTGATTCCATTGGACATATTTTTTCCAATGCCTGGGACCAGGGTCGGGATTTTCTTTTTGAATACGAAGTATACGATCTTCTGGCGAAATCCGGGTCAGAAACTCCGCCCCGGGTCCGGCTGATTGAGCGCGGGGTCCGGATTCCGGATGACCAGCTTATGGCCATGCCGGGGGAAAAAAGTGTGTTAAAGATTGTTTCTCCCTATATCGTCCATAAGACAGACGTGGGCGGGGTCCGGGTGGTGGAAAAGGAGCCAAATAAGATCCGTTCTGCCGCGCGCCGGATGTTTTACGAAGTGCCTGAAAATTATGCAGCCGGCCTGGTCCGCGCCCAGGAAGGCCTGCCCGAACATTATCAGGGCCTGACCGGTGAGGCCCTGACCGCTGCGGTTTCCCGGGATGTTAAAGGCGTGCTCCAGGTACAGTATATGCCCCCGGATTCCGAAGCCTTTGGCAATGAACTTATTGTTGGGCTGCGCCACACCCGGGAATTCGGCACCATATTATCTGCCGGATTAGGCGGTACAGACACAGAATTATATGCCAAGCGGTTCAGGAAAGGCCAGGCCATTGTGGCGGCCTCTCCGGCCATGTGCACCGGGGATCGCTTCTTCCAGCTGTACCGCAAGACTATTTCCTACAGAAAACTTGCCGGCTTAACCAGGGGACAGCGCCGTATCGTTACGGACGAACAACTGGTGGAGTGTTTTGAGTCTTTTATCCGTATAGGCAATACCTATTGCCGTGAAAATGCCAACGCTGTTTTTGTTATAGACGAGCTTGAGATCAATCCCTTTGCCTTTATCGATTTTCTTATGGTGCCTCTGGACGGCATGTGCCGGTTTTCAAAGCAGAAAAGAACAGTATTGAAGCGTCCGGTTGCCAAAATTAACAATCTGCTTCACCCCGTCCGCATGGGTATTATCGGTGTCTCTTCCACCCGGAAGAATTTTGGCCGGATTATTTTGGATAATGTTCTGGCCCAGGGGTTTGATCCTGAAACTATGGTGATTTTTAAAAAAGGCATGGACCACTTCCAGGGCATCCCCTGTCTGCCTGATCTGGCTGCACTGGAAAACAGCGGCAAGGGGAAACTCGACCTTTTTATTGTGGCTATAGGGGCAGATCAGGTGCCTGACCTGGTCAAGGATATCATTGAAAAGGATGCTGCCCATGCTGTTATGCTTATTGCCGGAGGTTTAGGGGAGACCCGTGACAGCCAGGATAAGGCTGGACAGGTAGTCGACGCCATTTGCGCAGCCCGCACCCGCCTGGACACCGATGGCGGTCCGGTGTTTCTAGGTGCCAATTGCATGGGGGTGAGTTCTTTGCCCGGCAGCTTTGATACCTGGTTTATCCCTGAGGAGAAATTGCCCAGGGACAGATCCTGCCCCCGAACATTCTGCCGGGCTGCTTTGATCAGCCAGAGCGGAGCCTTTATGCTGCATCGAAGTCACCAGTGTCCCCAATTGGCGCCGGCTTACATGATTTCCATGGGTAACCAGACAGATTTGACCATAGGGGACATGATGACATATTTTAAGGACAGTGATCAGGTGGATGTGATTGCCGTATATGCTGAAGGCTTTAATGAGCTGGATGGCCTGGCATTCTGCCGGGCAGTCAGGGATGCGGTCCTGGCAGGCAAGGAAGTGGTGTTTTATAAGGCAGGCCGGACTCCGGAAGGTAAAGCCGCCACCGCCAGCCATACCGCCTCCCTTGCCGGGGACTATATGGTCTGTGAAAGCTGTGTTTCCCAGGCCGGCGCCATTGTTGCCAGAACCTTCAGTGAATTTCAGGAACTTATGCTTCTGGCTGAAACATTAAACACCAAAACCATCCATGGCAACCGTCTGGCTGCTGTCAGCGGTGCCGGGTTTGAAGCCGTGGGCATGGCTGATTCCATCCAAAGCGATGATTTCACCATGGAATTTGCCCGATTCGGCAGTAAAACCGTATCCGACGTGCGTTCTGTGCTGGCAGCCAAGGGGCTGGACCGTCTAGTCACGATATCCAATCCCATTGATATCAATCCGGCTGCCGATGATAAGGTTCACAGTGACATTGCCGCAATCCTTTGCCGGGACCCCGGTGTAGACGCTGTGATTCTCAGTGTGGATCCCATGTCTCCGGCCATGCAGACCCTGGACACCGACCCGGAAAATCGGTTTTCCATGCACCATAAAGGTGCCATTCTCCATCGGTTGGAACACCTGAATAATACCAGTGCAGCCCCCATTGTGGCTGTGGTGGACGGCGGCAGGCTTTACGACCCTTTGCGTGACGCCCTGATTGCGGGCGGCATTCCAGTTTTCAACGTCTGCGATGGTGCGGTTGCGGCCCTGTCTCTTTATATTCAGGGACGGTTGCGCGCCGATGCCATCCGGGTGTCAGAAGGTGCAGGTGTAACCCATGACTGAGAACAGAATCGTTTATCTTACCCACGCGCCTGTGGAATTGTACAAGGTGCTCAAGTTTGAAAATCTTGCATCCTCCGGGGGGGAGGCCAAGCATATGATTGCCGACGGGCTGGTCCGGGTGAACGGCCGGGTGGAAACAAGAAAAAGAAAAAAGATTTTTTCCGGCGATGTTATAGAAATTGACGACATCCGCCTTGATGTCTGCTTAGGGGTTTGACAGGATCAATTGTTCTTTCAAACGTATTTCCGGCCGAAACGCTGCGTCCCGACCCTGAAAATTTTGCCGGGCAATGAGAGCCCTGCAATCCAACTTTTTTTTTCTCTCCAACCGGTATATATAGTGCCTGAACGGAAAACCCGTGTTTGGACGAAAACTTGCCCAGATGCAAGGCACAAAAAAATTTAAAACCGGAGCATACTGAGGTATGTGAGGATTTTAATTTTTTTTGTAACGCGGCAGATGGGTGAGTTTTCGTTCAAACACTATATAGTTTCAAGTATTTTTTAAAGCATATGAAAGCGTAGCGTATATGATAACAAGAGACAATAACATGACGGATTTCAATGCAAGGAGATCCCCTTTTTTGATTTGCCGGCTTCTCATTGTTTGCGGACAGATTGGGTTTTTGTTTATACCGGCCGGTGTCGGCCTGGCTGACCAGCCCCGTGTGGTTTTGGCCGACGCAGTTGTGTGTGAACGCATTTCCGATTTCAAGCCGGTGAATCCGGCCGTTGTTTTTTCCGTTTCCCTGGGAGAGGTTTTTTGTTTTTCTGAATTTGATCCGGTGTATGAAAAAACAACGATTTTTCATAACTGGTATAAAAGAGATAAGCTTATTTTTTCCATGCGTCTTATTCTTTCCGTTCCCAAATGGTCCTCCTTTTCAAGGGTTCAGATGCGTGATGCGGATAAGGGCCCCTGGCGGGTGGAAATCAGGGACGAAGACAATAATATTTTAAAAATCTTAAGGTTCAGCATGTCTGATTGATGCCCATGGAACAACTCTCTTTATTATTTTTCGGGTGGCGCTGGCAGGATATGCTGGATATCGTTTTCAACGCATATATTCTGTTCCGTTTGTATGTATTGTTCCGGGGTACCAATATCCTGCGTGTTCCCATGGCTGTGGTGGCGATGTGGATCATCGGCCGCAGTGCCAACGCCATGGGGTTGGTCATTACCAACTGGGTCATGCAGGGGGTGATCACCGTGGCGACCTTTATCATCATCATTGTGTTTAGAAATGAAATATCAGGGGTGGTCAGAACACGCAGTCTCAGATTCTTTTTATGGGAAATTCCAAAGGCCCAGATCGATACGCCGGTGCGCATCATCACTGATGCTGTGGTGGAACTGGCCAGATCAAAAATCGGGGCTTTGATCGTGATGCCGCTTAAAACCGGGGTGGACAGCATCATCGCCGACGGGGTGGACATTCATGCGTCACTATCCAGGGAAATGCTGCTTAATCTTTTCTGGCCCGGTGCACCGCTCCATGACGGCGCTGCGGTAATCCAGAGGGGCAAGATTACCCGGGCCGGCACAATTCTGCCTTTGTCCCAGAATCGAAATCTGGCCTCAAAATATGGTACCCGGCACAGGGCCGCTCTGGGGCTTACTGAGCAAAGCGACGCCCTGGTAATTGTTGTATCTGAGGAACGCGGAAAAGTATCCCTTGCAAAAGACAGCAAGCTTCATGAGGTCAGGGACTCTGACAAGATTGAGACGTTAATAAAACACTATACCGGCGGGCCTGAACCGGTCAAGGGGATGGGCCGGCAGACCCGGGAACTGCTTGTGGCAGCCATGGTCTGTCTTTTATGTACCACGGGCCTGTGGCTGAGCTTTTCAAGGGGCATGGAGACACTGGCCAACTATGATGTTCCCATTGAGTTCATGAACCCTGACAAAAAAATGAATATTATTGATGCATCTGCTTCCAGATCCAGGCTTCTGATCAGCGGTGCACGGCCTCTGGTCAACGCTTTGACCCGGGATCAGATGAGTATCAAGATCTCCCTTGACGGAACAGGTGTGGGAGAAAATAAACTGGCCATTACCAGGCAGAATGTTCAGTTGCCACCGGGTATCCGCCTGAAAAACATTGAACCGGATCAGGTGGACGTGACCCTGGACACCCTGGCGGAAAAACAGGTACCGGTGCAGGCAGACTTTTCAGGAAAATTGCCGGACGGCTTTATCATGACCAGTATCCGTGTTATCCCTGAAACGGTCAAAATCACAGGCGGTGGGCTCACCCTGGACACCGTAACCACGGTGTTTACGGAGAAAATTCCGCTTGAAAATTTAACAACATCAGGCTTTGTTAATGTGGCATTGGTCATGAACCCTGCTACCCTGCGGCCGGATGAGAAGCATAAAAAGGTACAGATTCGATATACCATTTCCAAAAGGCAGAGCAACGGCGACGCTGAAAAAGGAGGAACTTGACAGATAATGGATATTTTAAAAACAAAAGCAGATATGCAGGCGTGGTCTGCTGACAAAAAAAGACAGGGAAAGACCATCAGTTTCGTACCCACCATGGGATACCTCCATAAAGGACATGTTTCGCTGCTTGAAATAGGCAGGCCTTTAAGTGATGAACTGGTTCTAAGCATTTTTGTCAATCCCACCCAGTTTGGCCCCAATGAAGACCTGGACGCCTATCCCAGCAATATCCGGAACGACCTTGCCCTGGCGCAGCAGGCAGGTGTGACAGCTGTTTTCCTTCCGGATAAAAGCGAAATGTACGGGCCCAACTACCAGACCCATGTCTTTTTGGACCATCTTCCCCAGTACCTGTGCGGGCGGTCCCGCCCTGTCCATTTCGGGGGCGTTGCCACGGTGGTGACCAAGCTGTTCAACATTGTCATGCCTGATGTGGCGGTTTTCGGAAAAAAAGACTTTCAGCAGCTTGCCATCATCAGACAGATGGTGGCGGATCTGGATTTCAATATCCGGATCATCGGCGGGGAGATCATCAGGGAGGAAGACGGGTTGGCCATGAGTTCCAGAAATGCTTACCTTACGCCGGAGCAGCGTGCTTCAGCCGTCTGCCTTTCCCGGGCCATCAGCCTTTTAAAACAAAGGGTTGCCCAAGGCGTCCGGTCTGTGCCGGATCTTGTCAGAGAGATGGAAGCCTTTATTCTCTCATTTGATCATACCCGGGTTGATTACATTGAACTGTGCAATCCCCGGACCCTTGAGCCAGTGGAAACCATCCGGACAGAAACGCTTGTGGCCCTGGCCGTGCAGGTGGGAAAATCAAGGTTGATTGACAATGCGCTTATTGAGCCGGCCTGACCTTTTTTGCACCGGCGGGTTTGCCACGACAATCACCCGGCACGCCCTTAAAAAGGTATGACGTTCTGTTGCCCTGTCCAGGGTGTTGGTGTCTGCCATACTCATCACAATGGCACCGGTTTTGTCCCCGGTTTTTTTTAACGCCTTGACCACCAGGGGATTTGACCCGACCCTGTCAGACGCCAAGGCCTGGTCCATGTCGCATAGATAGGCGCAGACCCCGTTCTGAACGGCAAATTCACGGCTTACAAAAACAGAGGAATAGAGTTCCCTGCCCTGTTCACTGACAATGGTGGGATAAAGTATGGGCTCAAGATTTAAGGTTCTTGCATCTACAATCAGTCCGGTATATGGCTTGGCACTGACAACTGCTGAAGGTGCGTTGTTAACCGGTTCCGCCGGATCCTGCTTCAGTTCGCTGATCTTGGGGATCTGCCGGATGTGATCCGGGAGCACCAATTGAAGAAACCCGCCATAGAATGGGGCCTCCACCCGGACTTCCACATCCAGGGCAGAGGTATACAATTGACGGCAAATCCGGGCATTCTGGGCGATCTTCTCAATCCCGGCAAGAATGGCATCATGGGTTGATGCGTATTCCCCGACCGTCAGATCACTTGAAACTTTCATCTGCTTGAAAATGGCGATCAGATTCCGGGTGGCATAGGCCCTTGCAGACCCCGGCATGGTCACAGCCTTGCCTTCGGCATTGATCTCCGGGGCGGCATGGCCTATGGCCGTGACACGACCGGTTGTCCAGTCTATATATCCGTTTTCAAGGAATTGAAGATAATGGGGCAAGGCTTTTGCCGGAAACATTGCCATGCCCAAAATAACTGCGCCCAGTACCATTATGCTTTGATGAATTTTCATCCGCTAGGCGCCCCTGCCCGGCAATGCTCCAGGAAAATGCCGGGCTACCAGATCTGCAAGCGGTTCTGTGTCCTTTCCCTTTTTATCAAAATCAACTTTTTTATCATGGGTATGGTCCACCGACCCCACGCGAAAATCGCGTACGCTCAGCTCTCTGATCAGCTTTTCCATCAGGGTGGTTTTTCCGGAGTTGGATTTGCCGACAATTAAAACAATCTTGGGGCTTTTTTCGCTATTCATATACACAGACTTGACTTTTTGTTTCTGTTCCATGGGTTAAATACCGATAAGGTATAAAATGCACCTGTAGGAAAGTCAAGAAATGGAACATACCTTGCCCACAGTTTAAAATTCAATGAATGTAAGTGTCTGTCCGAAAACAACTTGAATTATAATAGGAAGATGCGATCCAATCGCGGCCGCAGGCTTGCCAAGGATTGGGAGTGCTTCAACCGAAAGGCTCTCGCTTTCCTTCACTTCGCCTTCATCCGCCTCATGTCGCGTAAGCGTTGTAATCCTTCATAATGTTTTCGGACAGACACTAAGGGACTGATCGGACAAGGGTACCGAATCTCTGATTGACAAAAACCGAATTTCTATCCTAAAGTAATAACATGAAATTTCGTTTAAAAATATATTCTGCAATTTTTATTGTCTTACTTTCAATGGGTACCCTTGGATTCATGCTGTTTGAGAATATGTCATTGACCAATGCCATATATTTTTCAATTGTAACGATGGCGACTGTGGGCTATGGCGATATCCATCCCAAAACTGAAATCGGTAAAATTCTGACCATCATCATCATTATTGGGGGGGTCGGGACATTTCTAAGTGTCGTTGCCAGTATTACAGACGTGTTTGTCAATCGCCGTGAAGAAACAATTCGGCAGGAAAAAGTCAATATGGTATTGGGATTGTTTTTCAGTGAAATGGGGAACGACCTTTTAAAACATTTTGTCAAATTTGATAATGAAATTGAATCGTTATACAAAAATCTCAAAATTTCAATAAAATGGAAAAATGAAGATTTCACCAACGCATATGATCTTTTAAAAAAACATCGCCTTTCAATCGATTCGCATAAAGGAGATATGCCGGCTTTATTAAAATGTATGCAAAGCCGGGCAGATATGCTCTTAAGGTTAATTGAAAATCCGATTATTCAAGAACACGAGCTTTTTACAGAATTGCTGCGTGCCGTATTCCATCTGCGAGATGAACTCTCTCACCGCAATAATTTATCTGAATTATTGGATTCTGACCGTAAACATCTTGAAGGGGATATCTCAAGAGCCTATAAGTTGTTGATATTTGAATGGTTGCGTTATCTTCGTTATATCAAAAACAATTATGGCTATCTTTTTTCTTTGGCAATTCGTACCAATCCTTTTGATCCGGGCGCAACAATTGTTGTAAAAGACTAATCAGTATTTCATATATTTTTAGCCACTTAAAAAAACGATTAAGGCGGTAAACAAATGGACTACTCAAACATCCGGATGAGCCTCACCCCATCCAGCCGGAGTTTTGCATTTAGAATCAGAGCGCTAAGATGCGCCTGCTCTTTATTCACGGTCTCAGCTTCTTTAACCGAAATTCCGGGGTTAATTTTTGAAAGGGTGACCAGACGATCCTTTTCCCGGGTCAGCATGTTCTTCATTTTAGCGGCGCCTTCAAGACGATGCCCCTGTGCTGTTTTTCGGGCTAGGTTCTGACTTTTATTCAGCATCTCCGGAAGTATTTCTTGAACCAGATGCGGCAGCTGCAGAAACCAGCCTGGATCATCTGAAATAAGAGAAGATTCCCAGTTGGAAGGCAGATCCCCGGAAGTCAGAGCCTTTCCGTTATGGTCAACCACGATGCGGATTGGAATCGATGGAAGAAACCTGTCGGCCAAAAATTCCTCTCCATCCGGAAGATCCAGAAGGAAAAGCGTTTCCAGAACCAGGCCCTGCCGACCTGCCCCGGAAAGTCTGGCCACGGCGGACTGCCCCTCTCCCTGGGTAATAAAATACTCCATCACCTGGCGGACAAAGGGGTGATCCCAGGTTAAAAAATCAAGATCGTCACGGGCAATGGCTGTGGCCCTGTCAAAGGTGGCAAATTTGCCGCCACCGCTCAGTGCGGGAAAATTTTCATCAGTCAAGCGATCCGCCAGGAAAGAGACCACCGAGTTGCCCGAAACATCGGTGATCTGATCGGTTTCAATGCCGTAAACATCCAGCAGATCCTCCATTAAATCGTGAAGGTCTTTGGATTTTTCCGTTTGTTGAATCATCTGAATTAATGCATGGGCAGATTCCGGTTTAAACGAATTTAACTCAAGAAGAATATGACGGCCCTGGTTCAGCGTCCGGGTGATCTGCTTTACGAAAGCTGCGGTATCACGGATCAAACCCGTCATCTTCTGTGAAATTTCAGAATCAGGCGCGCCCGATGGCGCTTTATCTGCCTGTTCCATCAATTGAACCACACGGGATTTAAACCGGGTGAATACGGCGTGCAGACCGTTGACGTTCTCTTTAAAAAGACCGATTCCCCGATCATACCACAGTGCTAAAATCTCATGGGAGGTATTGCAGATATACGGCACATGGATGACAATCTTCTCTTTTTGACCAATGCGGTCCACACGGCCAATGCGCTGTTCTAAAAGTTCGGGATTCACGGGAAGATCATAAAGAAAAAGATGATGGGCAAACTGAAAATTTCTTCCTTCGCTGCCGATTTCAGAACAGACCAGCAGCCTTGCCCCTCCAGGATCGGCAAACCAGGCGGCCTGACGGTCCCTGGCAAGCAGGTCCATGCTCTCGTCGAACCGGGCCGCATCCACACTGACATGTGCTTCAAGTCCCTGGACCACCGCCTTTGCGATCTGCCTTGAACGGCAAATCACCAAAATTTTCTCAGGCTTTAACGTACGGCAGAGTTGAGCAAGACAGGCGATCTTTGGATCACAGCTGAGATCATCTTCTTCTAAAGAACACGTTCCCCCAAGGGGAATCAAGTTCACCTGTCTTTCAGGAAAGCCTTGTATGGAACGGCGTCTGTTTTTAAAAATTACCCTGCCGGGTCCAAAGGCGTCCAGCAGCGGCGCTGCTGATTCACCCCGGTCTAATTTTTCCCTGACTTTTTGTGCCACATCTTTATACTCTTCCAACTGGGCCACAAAAGCTGAAAAGTCATGATAACGGTACGGGTCTAAAAGTTTTAACTGAGCAAAATGGGTTTCAAGCCCCATCTGCTCCGGCGTTGCCGTGAGAAGCATCAGCCCCCGGGTTTCAGGGTTCAAACCAGTCATAAATTGATAAAGGGATGACCCCTCTGCCATATGGTGGGCTTCATCCATGACCACCATATCCCACCCCGCTTCAATCAACGCCTCTTTCACGTGGTCCGAGGCGCTGATAAACGATTCGGAGCAGATCCCCTGCTGATCCAGAAGAAAAGGATTCATGCCCGGTTCAGCCGCGGCAGCTCCAGCTAAATAGGCGTCATCAAAAATTCGAAAGATTAAGCTGAATTTCCGGTACAATTCAATAAACCACTGATGTACCAAGGCGTCGGGAACAATGATCAGCACCCTTGAAATTTGAGATGTGACCAGAAGACGGTGAAGAATCAGACCGGCCTCAATCGTTTTACCCAGGCCTGTTTCATCAGAGAGCAGAACCCGCGGAAAATACCGGCCGGATACCTCACCGGCAATATAGAACTGATGGGGAATCAAATCCACCTGACCGCCTAAAAATCCCCTGGCCGGGGATTGCTGATACGCCCCCTGCGCCGATCTGATACGATATCTTAGATCAAACCTGGCAGATGTTCCGGAAAGTCCGGAAAGCAGCTTGGAAAATGGCATGTCCACGGCTAAAACCGATGACAGTTCATACTCGAAAAGCCGTTTTTCCCCTTGAAAATAGGTCAGGATTCCGGCGTTTTCCGCCACGGTTTCCACGGTCATCTGTGTTCCGTTTTCTCCGCTGATCCGGTCTCCCGGCTGAAACCGCATCCTTTTGATGGGTGCTGCCGCCCGGCTGTATTTCCTGGCGCAGTCCGAACCGGGGAAAAGCAGGGTAACGGTCCTTGGGTCAAAAGAAAAAAGAATTCCCAACCCCAATTCAGGTTCAGTTTCGGAAACCCATCGTTGTCCTTTACAAAAACTATTTGCCCTAGACCCTTCGCTCATGTCACGTTCAAATCACCAATGATAATTGTTTAAAAAGTAGGGGGTCTTATGCCATCCTCGCATGGAGAAGTCAAGCTCGTGTTTGAACGAAAACTCACCCATTCCGGGTCAGACAAGGAAGGGCCTCTTAAGTATTTTTTCATACAGGTGAATATAGCTTTCAGCACAGCGGGTGTGGTTGAATTCGGTGACAGACTCAATCATGATCCGCCGGATCTGGACTTCTCTTTCATCCGGATCAAGGGCAAAAAAGTCCATGGCCCGGTCCACAGCCCAGTTCAGTCCCTGGGCATCGTATACGGTGAAAACAAAACCGTTTCCGCTGGCGCTT
>QKDP01000317.1 GCA_003252055.1 Desulfobacter postgatei
GGCGGATTTGGGCGCCTGAATCCGGACCAGGTCCATTTTACAAGCCCCCTGGGCGATGTGGCTGAAAACCGCCATGCCCTAAGCCTTTACCTGCCCAGTCGCTGCGCCCTGGTCATGGCCCGGGTTTAAAGAGCCCGAACAAAAAGCCGTGTTTAGGCGCAAAGTTGCCCAGATGCAAGCAGATGGGTGACTTTGCGTTCAAACACTAATCCTCAAATGAACTAATCCCCCATATACCGTCCGCATATTCGTGGATGGCCCGGTCACTGGAAAAAATCCCGGTGCGGGCAATATTTTTTAGCGACATGGAGAGCCATTTGGTACGGTCCTTATAGTCGTTCCCGATCTTTAGCTGCGCCGTGACATAGGATCTGAAATCCGCCAGGTGAAGATAATGTTCTCTATTGCCCATGAGCTGGCTAAAAACAGGTTTGAAAATACCAGGCTCGTTGGGACAAAACTGGTTGGAATAAATGGCCTTGAGCACCCGTTTCAGGTCCTCATCTTCATCGTAGAAAGTTTTGGGCTCATAACTTGGGCGGAGCGCCTCCACTTCGTCCACGGTGAGGCCAAAAATATAGATATTCTCCTTGCCCACCTGTTCTGCAATCTCTATATTGGCCCCGTCCAGGGTGCCGATGGTCAACGCGCCATTCATGGCAAATTTCATGTTTCCGGTTCCCGAGGCTTCCATGCCGGCAGTGGAGATCTGCTCGCTAACGTCTGCAGCCGGAATAATCTTTTCCGCCAGGGTTACCCGGTAGTCCGGCAGAAAGACTACCTTGATCATATCATGGATATCCGGGTCCTTATTGATCACGTTGGCAACCGAGTGAATCAGTTTGATGATCAGTTTGGCAAAGTCGTAACCCAGAGCTGCCTTTCCTGCGAAAATAAAGGTCCTAGGATGCCCGATATCCTTGCCGTCCTCTTTGATGGAAAGATACAGGTGGATGATATGAAGCACATTGAGCAACTGGCGCTTGTATTCATGGATCCGTTTGGCATGGATGTCGAAAATGGACTGGGGATCCACGGTCAGGAACAATTGCTTACTGATTAACGCGGCCAAAGCCTCTTTGTTGGCCAGCTTGATCTCACCCAGCCGGTCCAGGAATCCCGGATCATTTTCAAAGGTTTCCAGTTCCCAGATCCGCGATAAGTCCCCCACCCATCGGCGACCTATGGCTTCGGTGATAAAATCGGTAAGGCCGGGGTTGCAGGCGGCGATCCAGCGCCTGGGGGAGACCCCGTTGGTTTTGTTGTTGAATCTTTCCGGCCACAGCCTGTAAAATTCGGGGACAAGTTGTGTTTTGACCAGATTGGAGTGCACCTTTGCCACCCCGTTTATTGAATGGCTGCCGATGATGGCAAGATTTGCCATGCGCACCTGCTTAACAGGTCCTTCCTGGAGGATGGACGTCTTTGCAATGCTTTCAGTTGTCACATCAGGATCACGCAGGGTCAAATATTTCAGAAACCGCCGGTTGATTTCATAAATCAACTGCATATGCCGGGGCACCACCCGTTCCAGGATACTCACCGGCCAGGTTTCCAGGGCTTCGGGCAGCAGGGTGTGGTTGGTATACCCAAGGGTTTTTTTAGTGATCTGCCAGGCAGTTTTCCATTGTATGCCTTTTTCATCCACCAGGATACGCATCAACTCGACCACAGCCAGGGCCGGATGGGTATCGTTGAGCTGAATGGCCACTTTTTTGTGAAAATCTTCAAAGGAGTCATGATCCATTTCATACCTGCGGATAATATCCTTTAAGGAACAGGCCACAAGAAAATACTCCTGGACAAGCCGAAGTTCTTTTCCCGACTCTTTGGAATCCGACGGATAGAGAATTTTGGAAATGGTCTCGGATTTGATTTTCCGGCCTACAGCTTTGAAATAGTCCCCCTCATTAAAAATATCGATATCAAAATCCTCGGACGCCTCAGCCGTGAACAATCGCAAATAATTTACGGTACGGCCTTCGAAACCTGCCACCAGAATATCATGGGGGCGGCCAATGAGCAGGGACCAGTTCGTCCATGTGGGGTTATACTCACCCGCCCTGTCCACACTGCCCTCCACCCGGCCGTAAATAGGAACCATATACCGCTCTCCTGCTCTGCGGACCAGCCAGGGAGACCTACGATTGGGCCAGTAATCAGGTTTTTCTTTCTGGTATCCGTTAATGATCACCTGTTTGAACAGACCGTAATCATAGTTGATCCCGTACCCGAATCCCGGCATATTCAGGCTGGCCAAAGAATCAAGAAAACATGCGGCCAAACGTCCAAGGCCACCGTTACCCAGGGCCGGATCCGGTTCTTCCTCCACCAGAAGGTCAAGATCAATGCCCTTTTTTTCAAGAAATTTTTTACAGCGCTTATAAATCCCTAAGTTTAATAAATTATTACTTAAAAGCCGTCCAATAAGAAATTCAAGAGACAGGTAATACAGGCGTTTGGCATCCTTCTCCTGGTAGCGCTTCTGCGTATCATATCGAATATCCATCAGGTACTTGCCAACGGCATAGGAAACAGCGTTCAACTGATCATTTTTCGAGGCGTGCTCAAGCTGCTTGCCCAGAATGTACTTAATGTAATTGTTAAAGGAGATTTCAAAACTTGAAAAATCAAAATAGGACATGCGTTGACTCCATACCGGACCCTGGGTCCTTTAAATCGTAATAACCGAGTTCTCTTCCCCGGGAAAAGGAGACGGCAAATAAATATCCGCGCTTTCATCGTTGATCCAGCGGGTATCATCCACCAGGTAACGAAACTGGTAGGACCGGTCCAGCTCAAGGTCAAGGATCGCGGAAAAATCCCCGTTTTTAAGTTTTTTCATGGTCCCAGCCCTTTCATCCCAATTGTTGAAATCACCAACCAGATTGACTGTTTCTGCCGATCCGATCACGTTTTTCTGCACTTTAAATCGAACCTTGCATATATCTTTGGTTTTAAGGTATTGTTTTGTAAACATGACACCCTCCGAAATGGTTTTAAATGATATCCTAAGAGCTGAAAGCTAAACCAACGGATTAATACTAATTTTTTAAAATCGCGGTGTCAACAGTTTGTATTCAAATCCTGATCCGATCCTTTTCCTTTTTAAATTCAGATTGTTTGATCAAACTATGACCCCTTCATATAAAACCAGGTCCAGCTGAAATGGGCATTTTAACGCAATTATAATATTTGCCTAACTTCTGGTACCGGATGGAAAACAAGCACCTTGATCACTATCTTTCGGTAAATTTTTTTTCAATCATGATTTTCAGGATGGTGCGGTCTGTTTCGATCATGCCTTCCCGGCACAGGGTACCGATGTTCTGCATTGTTTTTTCGGGTGATACACCGGTGATGCCATCGGTGGCCTGGACCCGGACCCCCTGGAGGGCGAACAGGGCTGACTGAACAGCGGTTCCGGCGGCCGTGGCCAGTTTCAGGGCGCATCCGGGTTTGGCACCATCACAGATTACCCCGGCCAGGTCTTCGATGAGGTTGGTGATGGCCCCGGCAATGTGCTGGGTGGTGCCACCCAGAAGATAGGCCACGCCTGCGGCTGCACCCGCCCCGGCTGCCACGGAACAGCCACAGATGGCAGACAGTCGGCCTGTATAGGCCTTGATATAAGCTGTTATCATGTGGCTTAAGGCCAGGGCCTCAATCACGACATCCTCGGAGGCGGTCACATAGTCTTTGACCGCCCAGATAGGCAAAACAGCGGTCAATCCCTGGTTTCCGCTGCCGGCTGAACTCATGGCCGGCAAGTTTACCCCGGCCATTCTGGCATCAGCTGCTGCTGAAGCCAGCATGCGGGCGGCAAGCACCATATCCTGACGAATAAGGTTCTGCCGAATCAGCCGTTCAAAGGCCCTGCCGATACCGAGTCCTGGTCCGTATTTCAGTCCGTGATCAGCCAGGCGCATATTTACCGCCACCCCCTCTTTGAGAAACTTTCTGTCCTCATCATCCAGCTGGTCTACAAGGGCCAAAAGTTCATCTAAGGTCAGGCACTTGATCCATTCTTCCACATCAGCCCGGTCAGGTTCTTTGTTTTGACGAACATTGAACAGCAAAGGATGGGTTTCAAGGTCTTTCCCGTCCAGGGTCAGCCGGATAATCTGGTCGTGGAAATCCCTGATTTCCGCTTCTGCCTGCCGGCCGCCGGCTGCAATGCGCACTCGCACACAAATGCCCTGGACATTTTCAAGAAGGTGGATTGGCACCGACGGATCTGAGCAAAATTTAACGATCTGATCCAGGGCTTGTTCAGGAACGGATTCCAACACTTCCAGACCCAGTTTTGGATCCCCTCCGAATGCGCCTAGGGCTGCAGCCTTATCCAGGCCGGAAAGGTTATTGGAGCCGGGGATGGTCACGGCCATGCCATTTTTATAAATATTAGGGTCTACCCA
>QKDP01000307.1 GCA_003252055.1 Desulfobacter postgatei
GGGAAACCTTTTTGCAGTCCCTGTATTTTTGTAAAACCATTCATGCCTATCCTGTTGTGTATATCCCTAAAACAGATAAATTCTTAATGTATTTTTCCAATGATGTGGTGCAGGTGAACCTGGACAGCTCATTTTTAGCCTCTCCCGATACAGCCCATGAACATGTCATTGCGCTTTTTGATCAGGCCGGAATTCCGCCCAGGTTTTATGAACCCAAAGACTTTACCGCCTCCACCCTGCCGGATATATCCAGTCAGTTCGATTATATGTGCTCTCCGCGTTCAATCAGCGACCTGTCATCCAAAATAGGCTTGGGCCATCTATGTCCCAAGATTCGCCGGATGATTAAACAGGCCACCTTTCCCATTCTAATTGCAAGCGCCGTATTCAAGGCATGGAACAGTATATCCGTTTTTTTCGGCGGCTCATCCAATGCCATGAACGCCCTTGTCCTGGGGTTGAAAATTGCCATTGCTTCGGGGCTTCCTTTAAAAATTTATACGGTGCTCGAAAATGACACCGAGGGTGATTACCGGAATATGGTCCGGAATTCAGAATTTGAGGGACTTGTGGACCAGTATGTCAATGAATGGTGTTTCTATGAATCTTCCGGATTTGACAGGATGCTGTATGAGGTGCCCCACGACTCTCTGATCGTTCTTGGAGCCTATGGACACGGTGTGATCAAGGAAATTCTTTTGGGGAGCAAAATGGAGCAGATTCAGTCCACCGTTGGGGAGCAAAATGGAGCAGATTCAGTCCACCGTTACCAACAACCTGCTGGTGACGGGCCCCAACTGCCGTATTTCCCTGGCATAGATAACGGATTAAGCCGGGTGTCATAAAGGGGGCTGCTATTTTTAGTTGGCAAAAAGCAAGTTCCTACCCCAATAAAAAAGTAAGTTCTAATAAATAGTTCTTGCATTCATTAAGGGAAAAAGGTAGAGATTTTCAATCCGGATATCGTTCAGGCAGTGGGCCTTGTTCGAACCGTAAAAGGTCTTTTTTCTAACCAAGGAACTTACTTTTTACCTTCGCACACCGAAAGGTGCATGCAGCGATCCAACAGAAGATCGACAGGAGTAGGAAAGGAGAGGGAGATTTGAGATGGTAGAGAACAATGAAAAGTCGTATGTGGAACAACGTAAGAAAGCAAGCGAATTTAAGACTCGGGCCGAGTATCTTGACCATGAACTAAGCATTATGAAATTCCGTCGCTGGCGGCTCAACCTGCCCTTCCGGGATTACGGCATCGAAATCGAGGACTTTGTGCCGGCCATTGCCGCCACCATTGGAAAAGTTGTGATGGTAACCGCCATGGTAGCGGCCTTTGCGGATCAGTACCATCTTTCACCCCAATTCATTGCAGAGAACGTCCGGTATGAGATGCTGATCGCAGGCGCTGTCTTTGTCTTGCTTTTTTCGGCATGCCTTAATCCGAATTCAAACCTTGCGGGCACCCACGGCCCGATGATCCCCCTCATCCCGGTTGTCGCTGCGGCCGGCGGGCATCCCCTGGCGCTGGGCATCCTGATAGGCTTATTCGGCATTATTCTCGCCGTCACAAAGGGCGGTTCAAAGCTGATGACTCTGACCGGGGTCGGAGTCCGGGGAGGGCTTCTGATCTATCTGGGTGCTGTTGGGCTTATGGGACAGATCGGCAAACTTGGAAAATGGGCGGTAGCAGGTGGCGACGGCGCGGTCTCCTTTGCGGTTATCGGCGCAACCGTGCTTGTATATGCTTATCTGGCGCGTGTCCAGAAGCGCTGGCTGGCCATCCCTCTTTGTTCCGCCATCGCAGGTATCATCGCCTTCACCATGGGCGCTGATTTCAGCTTTTCTACCCCGCCGGGACTTCCCCATTTTGATCCCATGTGGTGGTGGGGTAGTAATACAGGGTGGCATATGGGACTTCCGAACCTCGGCCATTTCATTGCCGTTGTTCCGTTCGCCATTCTGGCCGTTGCCATGTGGTCGCCGGATTACCTTGGACACCGGGTATTCCAGGAACTCAACTATCCGAAAGAGGCCAAAGCCGTCCTTATGGATGTGGACGATACCATGATAGTTGCATCAATTCGCCAGATCATTGGCTCCTGCCTTGGCGGCGGCAATATCGCCTCCTCCTGGGGTACATACATGATTCCCGCAGCCATTGCCAAGCGCCCCATTCCCGGCGGTGCGATGCTCACCGGCATTTTCTGCGTGGTGGCCGGTATACTCGGCTACCCCATGGACCTTGCCATGTGGGAACCTGTTCTGCGGGTGGCGCTTATTGTCGGCGTATTCCTGCCGCTCCTTGAAGCGGGGATGCAGATGGTTAACCAGCATAAGGATTCCCAGAGTGCCGGAACCTGTATTTTCGCCTGCGCTTTTGTAAATCCGGTGTTCGGCTGGGCCACTGCCATGCTCCTGGACAACCTGGGGCTCATCGGCGATACCGAGCGGTCCAAATCGCTCACCTGGACTGAAAAACTTGTTATCCCGGGCGCCATGTTTATTGTATGTACCGTTTCCCTTGGGCTGGTGGGCCAGCTTCCCGGGATACCCGGCATCTTCTAAAAACTTACTGCCGCCCGGTCTGGGGCAACCATTTAAAAAGCCCGTCGATGCCTGGCATCGGCGGGCTTTATACATTTTTAACTGTGTATATTATACCACTTGTTTTTCTTTGCTGACCTCGTCTTTCTGTGTGATCAAAGACTCAACAAGCAGCGTTATAGCGGCGGCAATATCGCCTCCTCCTTAGGGGACATACATGATTCCCGCAGCCATTGCCAAGCGCCCCATTCCCGGCGGTGTGATGCTCACCGGCGTTTTCTGCGTGGTGGCCGGTATATACCCGGCTGCCCCTTGGCCTTTGCCATGTGGGAACCTGTTCTGCAGGTGTCATATTGTCGGCGTATTCCTGCCGCTCCTTGAAGCAGGGAGCCAGATAGTTAACTATCATAAGGAGTTCTCCCAGAGCGCCGGAACCTGTATTTTCGCCTGCGCTTTTGTAAATCCGATGTTCGGCTGGGCCGCGGCCATGCGCCTTGACAACCTGGGGTTCACCGGCGATACTCAGTGGTCCGAAACGCTCACCTGGAATGGAAACCTTCTCGTTTGTAGCGTTTTCCCTGGGCTGGCGGGTCAGCTTCCCGGAATACCCGGCATCTTCTAAAGACTAAGAGCCTGTTTGATAATTGATGAATCGGCTGAAATCTCATGAAAATGAGATTTCGCTTCGATCCCCTAATTACCAAACAAGCTCTTAGTGCCGCCCGGTCTGCGGCAGCCATTTGAAAAGCCCGTCGATGACCGGTATCGACGGGCTTTATTTATACATTTTTAACTGTGTAGATTATGCAACTTGTTTTTCTCTGCCAATCTCTTCTTTCTGTGTCATCAAAGAGACAACAACCAGCGTTATAAAGGCAAGGGGTATTGATATGATACCGGGATTATTCAAGGATATAGGAGCCTTTTCAGCGGCTATCCCATACACCTCAAAGGTCTTGGGCGACAGTAAAATAATTGTCATAGCGCTTATGATACCCACTACGATGGATGCGGAAATACCCTGTGACGTAGTTTTCTTCCAGAACAGCATCATTATAATCGCGGGCAGGTTCGCTGATGCGGCAACCGCAAAGGCCAGCCCCACAAGGAATGATACGTTTATCCCTTTGAATGCGATTCCCAATAATATAGCAAATATCCCGACCACGACCGCCGAGATTTTACCCGCTTTGACCAGGCCCTTATCGCTCATTGGAATTCCAAAATAATTGGAAATCAGGTCATGGGCAACAGCTCCGGATGCTGCCACAATAAGCCCGGATACTGTTCCGAGAACAGTTGCAAAGGCGATGGCGGATATGACAGAGAATAATGCAATACCAAAGAATTTAGCCAGAAGAGGACCGGACATGTTACTGCTCTGGACATCAAGTACGCCGTTAAGCGCTGCCCCCAGCCCCATGAAAAGCGTCAGGACATAAAAGAAACCGATAGCTGCGATGGCAAGTATGGTTGACTTCCGCGCGTCCTTTGGGCTTGGCACTGTATAATACCTGATCAGAATATGAGGCAGTGCAGCGGTGCCAAAGAATAATGCGATCATCAAGGAGACAAAATCAAGCTTGCTCATAAAGGTTGAACCCTTTTTCACCTTGAATCTTAATCCAGGTGTCATCATATCCTTACCTGCTGTCGGATTCTGATACCAGACCTGTACTTTGTCACCATTGTCCATGAAAATTGTCTTTTCGAAACGGACGATGGTGCTGTTGCCGATTGTTGACAGGAATTTAAACGGGCTAACGGCCCCTGTTTCCGTAACTTCTTTTCCATCAACAATGATCTTGCTTGCGTGGCCTACCTGGAAGAACTTTTCGGCCTCCAGTGGTTCGCCATTGTAAAGTACTTGGCCATCTTTGCGGTTTACAACCGAAAGCGCCTCTTCAAGGACGGCATTTCCATCTTTTTCGGTCAAAGCCCACCATGAATTTACGCCCTCTTTGTTTAATTTTACATAATGATGGCCCTTGGCATCTTGCTGAGCCCCGATTATTTTGTACTCAGCGTCGTCAATTTCCGTCACCTCTCCATTGGTTACAGTGGCATTTATGGTTTTAAATTTATGATAATTTTCTGAGGGCTGGGTTTTAATGCCATGCACAAATATGGCAATTGTAAGAATTGTTGAAACAATGATCAACAGGCCGCCCTTTAGGAATTGAACGTAAGTGGTTGATGCCATTCCTGCTGTTGCGACAATAAAAATAACGATAGCGCCCACAAGGATAACCCCGACGTAATGCGGCATGCCAAGCAGAGGCGTAACAAGGGCGCCTGCACCTACCATCTGGGGCACAAGATAACATAAAGAGACAATCAGCGTGCTGATTGCCGCAGTCAGGTGAATGCCCCTTGAATTGTATTTATTATTAAGCGCATCTGTGAATGTGTATTTACCAAGGCGTTTCATCGGCTCGGCCACAATAAACAGGGCAACGACCCATCCGGCAAGATAACCGATGGAATATAAAAATCCGTCGTATCCGCTGAATGCGATCATCCCGCATATACCAAGGAAGGAAGCGGCTGAAAGATAATCGCCTGCGAATGCAATACCATTTACACCCCAGTGTATATCTCCACCAGCAGCATAATATCCTTTTGCGCTCGTTGTTTTTTTTGCAAAATAAGATGACAGCCAGAGCACGCCAAGTACAAACGCAACAAATATTGCGACAGCGAACGGGGATGCATTATATATCATTTGTCAGAATCCTCCTTATTCAGTTCGTCTTCTTTATTGGTGCAAAGAATGTCGTAAATGATTCCCATTACAAAGGCCAAAACAATCAGGCCAAAGCCGTACACAACTGCCAGATTTTGACCGGCAAAAACCGTTGCTTCCATTGTTTCCGGACTGGCAACGTTTATCCAGATAAATCCGATATATACTAGAACGTAAATAAGAAATAACCACAAACCAAGTGTTGTTTTAAAACCAATTGCTTTGTCCTCTCCCCAATCAGTTGCAGGCCCGTGTCCTCCCATAGTCTCTCTCCTTATCTAAAAAGTAGTTTGATTTAATTTCGGATATACCTGTTTATAAGCAGTATGTCATTTCCGGTGTCCTTTTTTTCAATCGCCTTCAGCAGGATATGAAATCAGAACACAGCTACAGCCCAAATGGTAATACGGATAACTAATGATTCGAACGTTGTCTTTGAGAAAAACGGTTTCAGGTTTAAAGAAATTCAGCTGGTAATCACAGCTACTGCCAATTGGACTCTCCATATCACCTCCCTTGTCCTTTTTAGGTTTAGATTCTCGTGCTATGTTTCTTTGTTGAACAATATTTATACCCACCAAATTCCGGTGGAAGTATTATTTGACTAATAAAGCAGGAAAAATCCGGTACAACAGGATATGAAAGCCGAACACAGCGACAGCCCAAGCTGCAATACGGATAACAATGGTACGAACGTTGTCTTTGAGAAAAGTGCTGTTAGGTTTAAAGAAATTGATCCGGTAATTACCACTACTGCTAATTGTACTTTCCATTTCCCCACCCTTGTACTTTTTTAGTTGAGACCCACGTACTATTTCGTACGATGTTTCTTTGTCGGACAATATCTATACCCACCAAATCCCGGTGGAATTATTGTTCTACTATAAAGCAGAGGAAATCTTACATTAACATTCATTAACTATCATTCATTAGCATTTATTCCTTAATAACAGAAAAATAATTTAAATGTCAAAAACAAAAATGCATTTTTTTAAAAAATTAATGAAACATATTGGAATCAAGATGAAAATTTATCTACCATTTTCCCCTTCCGTCTCCCTGGAGGAACCCGACCATGGAAACCCGGCTGTGGACAAAAGCCGGACACGTCCTTAAAGGGATTAAGGTCCGGATATTGCGATGACTGCGAAATCTTGTCCGAAGACTTTGGGAAAACCCAAAAACCAGGATTTGCAACCTTAGAGCTTCGAGCTTTGCTTGACATCAAGACCTCGGAAAGAAATAAATTCCCCATCCCCCTTAAAATATGGGCCATAAATATTTTTGACCATTAATGAATCTTCAGGTATACTTTTTTAAACTTTTGAAGCTCCTTATTAATCCGGTTGCTTTGCTTTATACGTTATAGGCTGACGATCCACACTTTTAATTGTATTTTTTCGCCGACGGTGACGGCTGACAGATAAGCAAAAGATTAACACACTTTAGAGCAGCATTGAACTTGAACACCTAAAAAAGTGTCAAGCCGCGAAACCTAACGGCGACTAACCGCTGAATTAACGGCAAAGGAGCAGGTATGAAAGAGCAGCAATCCCAAGTTTTTTTGCAGCGAGCCAGATTTTTCACCATGATGAGAAGACTGGCATTTTTACTGGTCAGCCTTACCCTGATCTATTCTTTGGCCGCTGTGGTCTATTCCACCCAGGTGATCTACAAGGTTAAGTTCAATTATGCCATAATCCTCGAACAATTTGGAGGTGAAAGAGAGGCTGTCACCGATGTGGGCTGGCACTTCAGGCTTCCTTTCTTTACCCGTCTGGAGAAAGAGGTGCCCTTAATGAACCAGAACATGTACATCGGTGGTGCCACAGAACCCATTAAAATTATTTCCCGGGAAAACGTGGCCCTGTGGACATCTGCCTTGATGACGTTCAGGATAAAAGACCTTAAAGTCTGGGGCATTGAAAATTTGTCGCCTGAAATCCTGCTTCAGGGGGATTACGACGGAATTGCCAAGGATATTCTACAGGGCAAAGAGGTCAACAGGTTGATCTCGGACAGGGAAACCATAAAAGAAGAGATCTTTCATGCATTGAAAAACCGACCCATCAATAAAAACGGCCCCACCCTTGAAGGAAAGTACGGCATTGAGGTGGTCAGTTTTGTTCTCAATGAAACAAGGTTCGGCGACAAGCTGGTGGAGGCCACGGAAGAGAAAAAGCGGCGCCAGCTCATTGCAGAGGCAGAGAACTATGCCGCTGACCAGGAAGCCCAGAGGATTCAAAAACTTTACAAAGCCTACCTTACCGGCATTCAGTCTCTACATCTTGCATTAGGCGGCCGGGAAGGCCAACAGGTCAACCCTGACCTGCTTGAATTTCTTTCCCAGCAAAAATGGGCCACTGCCTATGAAAAGAATGAATCAAAGCAGAAAACCTTTGTGCTCCACGAAGGCAAAAATTCCCCGGCTATAACCCTGCCCGGCCCGGCAGACAACACCGTTTCAGATTAGGAACAAGGATGAACAGATGGCCAAACGACATACAAAGGAAAAAAAATATATTGCCCTGCCCGAAGAGGCCATTCATAAAATTGAATCCATGGTGGAAACCTGGACCTACGACACCAAGGCTTTTGTAAGGTCCAGGCTTAACCAGTACAGACCGCCCAACGCCTTGATCTCTTTGCTGAAAAATTTTTTCTTTTTTGTCTTTTTCATGAAAAAAAAACAAAAGCGGATGAATGTTCTCAATAACCCCCAGATTCTGACGGACTGGAAAAAACGATTTTTATATTCAGGGGAGATCAATCCTGCTGCCTCCTGGAACAGGATCATTGAAAAAGAACTGACAACGCCTGAATACCATTACCTTATCGCGGTTCTGGACAGAGAGCTGACCGACCTTCATGTCCCTGTGGAATTAGAAAAGATCTTTGAAAAGATCTACAGGGTTCATATCAGAAAGGAACACCTGGAAGACCCGGATGTTCCTAAAGCCCCCATCATGCTCATTGAAGGGACTTCAGGTTCGGGGAAAAGCGCTACGGCAAGAGAAGCCCTTGAAAAAGTGGTGTTTAGAAACGAGGTGGTTCCCACGGTGGACTGGCGAAAAAAGCGGGATGAAATTCTAGGGGGATACAGCCTGTTCACCCATCTTGAGGATGTGGACCCTGAATTTGCCATGCAGATTGCAAAAAAGAAGAAAACCGACTTTTACCGGCGTCTGGCAAAAATTCCCATTCTCAAACGGATTTTTAGAAAGCGGATCATGCATAACCTGACGGATTTTGAAGATTTAGGTATTTTAGTGGACATGTCCGTTATCACGCCCAATGATTACCAGACCGCCCTGTCAGGAGAACCGGGTAACTATTTTAAGCGGGCCATGGGCCACCCTAAGGTCACGTCAATCCGGCACATTGAGGAGGCCCATTCGGCATTTGGAAAATCCGGATCCGGAAGTGACGGCGTGGAAAAACAGCAAAGGACCCTGATTGACACCGCCAACATTGTCCTGGATGAAATCATTGACGGAAGACGGGACTGCTTTATTATTGCCACCAGTGATCAGGCCCACCGGTTTGACGCAGCCATTTACCGCAGATTTGTTGAAAAAGGCGTGATCATAGACATTTCAAAATACTGGATGAACAGGGAAAACTTAAAAAAAATTATCATCCTTGAGATCCGGCGCTACCAGATTCCCACCAAATTTAAGCCGGACTCGAAACAACTGGACAATGCCGCAGATAAAATCTATGCCATTTTCAGGGAGAGAAGCCTGAAAATCACCCCGGCCTACGTGAGAAAGCTCATTGAATCGATCACCTCCATACAGGGGGATTTTGTCCTGGAATTTTTAGATGATGCCGTCTTGATCCGGAAGGCCTTTCAGCTGGTGGCCAAAAATGTGTATGGAGAACTTTACGATAAGGTGGTTGATAAGATGGACCGGAACCTGAACTGGGAGGCGTATGTGGGCGACATCAAAGATAAGTTCTCTGAGATGGCCAATAACTGTTTTCATTACGGGGTCAGCGAAGACAAGGGCGTGGTCCTCACAGGCCCGCCGGGATCGGGCAAAACCTATCTGGTCAGGACCTGGCTTTCCTCCAATGGCAAGGTCCATGATATTGCAACAAGCCCCTCGGCACTCCAGGACCCGTCAAGCCCTGTACACGGTGCCGTATCCAACCTTGAAAAAGTGTATGATATTGCAAAAATGATCGCCCCCACGGTTATATTTTTTGACGAGGGAGATGCGCTTGCCCCCAGACGAAGCGGTACGGGAGGCCACCCTTCAGATGCCCTGACCAACAAATTTTTAAATATCATTGACGGTGAAATTCCTTTAAATAAGGTATTTACCGTCTTAACCACCAACCGTCTGGATATCCTGGACCCTGCCCTGATCCGGTCTAAAAGACTGAAAACGCTTGATATATCAGGGCATATGCGGCAAAAGGATGTGTTTGAAATCATCAAAAAGCAGTTTGAAAATGTTCCCCACCCACGCCAATTCGGGGTGGAAAAAATCATAGAAACAGCCCAGGGGATCTGCAACACCCCGGCAGACTACACATCGTTTACCGAAAAGGCCATTGCCCTTTGCAGCACCGAGTTCAAAGTTTTGCTCAAACTCCGGGATCTCAAATCCTCAACCCGGGATGAAAAATATAACTTTGTCAAACTTAATTTTAAAACTGTTCTGGGGATTCTTGATGCCCTTAAAGTCCCGCCCCTGATCAAATCCAACATCAAAAACGACCTGAAAAATTTTGTGGAGCATTTTGACAAAATCCTGAAAAATGTGGATCATATCACCCGGGAACAGGATTATCCCATTGTTGTGGCCCACCTGGAATCCGCCAGAAGAGAAATTTCCCAAAGCCCTACGCGCAAAGGCTCCATCCAGCTCAACGAATTTTTAGAGACCGAACTGAGCCAGGAACCCCAGGTCGGTTTTATTATCGGCGTGGGAGCCAATGACATGACCGGCATGCTGTTGCCCATTGCCACCAGCCTGACCGGCAGGGTTGAAAACGCGCCGATCATTGTAACCGGGGCCGTAGCCACGCCTTCGGCCGAGACCGCCCAGATGGATATGGCCGTAAAAATGACCAATCAGTCGGCCCAGGAAGCCCTGACCATGGTGAAAAACTATATCCAGGGACTGTGTCCGGATATCAGCATCCCCTGGCTGTTCGGGGATTTCCTCCAGCGGTATTCCATCCATCACCAGCTGTTGTCCGCATCCTACAACGTCGGCGGACCGTCCGCAGGATATGCCCTGGCCCTGAACACCATGTCGGCCTTGCTTCAGATCCCCCTTTGCAACGACTTTGGCATTACCGGCGCCCCCTGGACCAAAGGGGTCAGAAAGGATGAAATCGGCGGTTCGGTTATCATCGGCGGGCACCGGAAAAAAACGGAAAAAGTGCTGCTGTATCTTCGCAGGATGTACATGCCGCTGCTGAACTACCAGGATCTTGAGCCTGAATTTCTAATCGGCTACTGGCAGCGTGACAAAGATATTATTGCTGTAACCCATTTTGCCGACCTCATGTCCGAGGTTCTGTCACTGGATAAGGCCCACAATGAAATGCGCGAAGACTTAATTAAAAAGAGAATAAAATACAAGACGGAAAAATACTATGACTCAGAGAATACGCCTAATCTGAAAGAAGATATTATCCAGGCCAAAAAGATTATGAGAAATAGGGCCGAAGACGAAATTCTCAAACGGGTCAACGCCATCAGGTTCTATCTCCTGGACCCCGGCCGGGAAAAATATATTTCCCATGAAAAGATATTTCAAACCTATATTGAGACAGATTGACCGGAAGGAATCACCAGGGTTATTGGCCAGCCGTTCGGCCTCAAGCCCGAGGGTTTCGGCCAGGCACCGGTGAAAATCATCATATTGATCGGCGCCGGGCAAGGCATCCGATACCCAAAGGTGTTGGCGGATCAGCGTGATACTGGCCGCGCTCTTTTTAAGATCCCGGGTTTCCAGCAGAAAGTGGGTGGTATCCCGCTGCTCCTTAAGGGCCATGGAAACAACCTACAAAGTGTCGGTCAGATCAAGACAGCCGAGCCTTCGGAATATCTCTTTCTTATCTCAAAAAAACGGGTAAAAACCTTCACTCTTATGTGTGGATTTTAAATTTTTCATACCAAGCTTTGTCTTTGTAGAAAAGTACAGATTAAGGATATTGACAGGAGATGTTGCTGAAAAAATTTTTATCCCGAAAGCCGGCTGAGGCCATGTGTCAGGCTCTTGATAATCTTTTTATTCTTTGTTATACATTGCTTGGAAAAGTGACAATATCTGCCGCCTGGTATCATTTTTGAGCGGTACATTTTATCTGACATTATTTCGGAGAAATCCATGCATCGTGAAAATTATATGAATTCACTTCGGGAAGATATCGTAGATACCGTAGCCAAGTACCTGACACCGGTGGCCCGGCGGTACGGTTACAGCGATACGCCTCTGGAGACCAATATCAAATGGCGGCCCATGGTGCTGGTCATCGGCAATTATTCATCCGGTAAATCCTCTCTGATCAATGAATTTCTGGGCGCAAAGATTCAGGACACAGGCCAGGCCCCCACAGATGATTCATTCACCGTACTGACCTATGATGATTCCGTGCCGGAAACAGAAGGGATACAGGTGGTGGAACAGCGGGACGGCAAGGCCCTGCTTAATGATCCGGAATACCCCTTTTCCACCCTTCGCAAACACGGTCAGCGCTTTGCAGCCCATTTTCAACTGAAAAGAATCAACTCGCCCTTTTTGAAAAATCTGGCCATCATTGATACCCCAGGTATGCTTGACAGCATTTCCGAGCGGGACCGGGGATATGATTATCAGGAAGTTCTCGGCGATCTGGCCCAAAAAGCAGGGCTAGTGCTGGTTCTGTTTGACGCCCACAAGGCCGGAACCGTGCGGGAGGCTTATAAAAGCATTCGGGAGACTCTGACCGCCCATACTTTTGAAGACCGGATCATCTTTGTGCTCAACCGTATTGATGAATGCACCACGTTTAATGATCTGCTGCGGGTTTACGGAACCCTGTGCTGGAATCTGTCCCAGATTACCGGACGAAAGGATATCCCCATGATCCGGATGACCTATTCGTCCAATGCAGCTGCCATCAGCAAAAATTCAGCATCTCAACCCCCGTTTCTCCCCCTTCTTGAAAATCAGCGGGAGGATTTGAAACAGACCATTTTACAAACCCCCTTGCGCAGACTGGATCATCTGGCCACCTATCTGGAGATTCACGGGGAACGTCTGTCCCATTTAATTGAAGCGCTTCAGACCTTTGCTCTGGAATTCCAAAGTTTCCGCATAAAAAAAATATTTATCGGGTTTCTGGTTAGCCTTCTGGGGGGAGGCCTGATTGCCTTTATCTTGATGACGTTGGCCGGAATGGCCGATCCCACGATCCTGTTGTCCGTGGGCGGTATCGGTTCCGGTCTGATTATGACTTTATGGCTGGTATTTTTTCAAAAAAAACTGGAACAAAAATTTCGCACTGCTCGGCTGGAAGATCTTGATACCCTCACCCCCGTTGCCGACCAGACCCGCAAAGACAGTTGGAGAGCTATCCGGGATCTGGTGTATCAGCAGCTGAAAAAAAACAAAGTCGACTATACCCTTTATGACCTCAAATTAGATCGGTTTAACATCCGGCAGGTCAATGATGTAGCCAGCCAGAAGATTCGGGAGACATTGAGCGAGTTCCGGAGCATGTCTGAGGATGATTTGGAAGAATGGAGAAAAAGCAGTCTGGCTCGTGAAATCTATGAAAAGGAAAAAAAGGAAATGGCCGACGCCGAGTTTCTGAAAACCAGTGTACAGCATATGTACTAATCAAATGAAGACCATCATGCTTACCAGGCTGTTATATAAAGTGACGTTCTGTAACAGCCTGGCGGGAAGAGTTAACCCCAACCCTGGTGTCCTAATGACTAAGGAACAAACAACGCCCACAAAATAGATCAGCTCCCCAGCCCTTTCAAGGAAGTACTTATACCGTCTTTTTTTAGCAAGTATTTTTAACAGAGTATCCCACAGGGAAATACAAAAACTGAACAAAGCAACTCAGGCAATTCCAATGTATTAATTTCGGAATTCAGATGCTTACCCAAATACAGATTCAAAAGGATACTTGTTATGTTCCCGGATAATAACGACCACTTGTGATACTCTTATATACCGCAGATAAAATCAAAATATTGAAAACCGTCAAGAAGCAACCATTCACACTCCTCCCTTGTTAACATTCAATTTATCGGGATGAATAAAATCATATAGGTATCCATAAACGATAATATTTTCAAGGGGGGGGAGAGTGAATCGTTACGTCGGGAACAATAGGTCTTTTGTGTGTTGTGTGTTTTGGCAGTTGAGTCAAAGACCGTTTGATTATCTTTGAAGAGCCCCCTTTTCAGTTTTCTGAAGTAAGGGGGCTTTGGGGGTTAGGAGAGGGTTAGCCAACCGGAAGGATTACTTTGCGGTATTGTTCGTTGAGAACTTCCGCCATGGCAAGATAAATAGCGCTCAGCCCGCAGATGATGCCTTCAAAACCGGCAATTGTTCCGATAAGATGTGAACCTGTCCAGTCTTTGATTGCAAGAAGAAAAAATAATACCGTCAGCGATGCAAAAACAAACTGAAGGCCTCTGTTTGCTTTTAATGTCCCGAAAAACATGAACAGTGTAAAGATACCCCACATGAACAGATAGCAGGACATGAATTTTGCGGGCGTCGGGTCTGCCCAGCCGAGTTTGGGCAACAGGATAAGCGCCACCAGAGTCAACCAGAAGTGGCCATAGGATATGAATGCCGTAACGCCAAAAGTATTACCTTTTTTAAACTCAAGAATACCGGCTATGATCTGGGCAGCACCACCGTAAAAAAGGCCCATTGCCAGAATCATGGCACTGATTTCAAAAAAGCCGGCATTATGAATGTTCAAAAGCACGGTTGTCATTCCAAAGCCCATCAATCCGAGAGGTCCTGGATTTGCCAAAGTTTCGTCTCTCATTTTCTACTCCTGTCTCTATCTGTCTATAGATAATTAAAAAAACCGGTAAAAAACCCCTATCTAAAATCTCTCCTTTGCTATCCTGCCCGGAAGATTCCACAAGGGGGGGGGAGGGGAATCCGTCAAGCAGTTAACAAATGGTTTCAAATCATCTGTAATTCGTTTTTAGTCTCTTTCATACAAAACTTCAGCGGTAAGCAGGTCAAAAAAAGCAATCTCATCAAAATTGTCAAGTCAAGTATTCTTTAGCAAGCATTGTGCCATCGGCCTATTTCCGGCTTTGTGGGCTGGTTTATTTCCGTCAGCAATGAATCCATCTACCCGTTATCATTCGTAATAATCGGCATATTGTAGTTCTGCCGAAAAAATGGTGTGAAGGGGAAGGCCTTAGACACAGGAAATAGAATGTTTTGAGCGGACATGACCCAAGACATATAAAATTATATACAACTTACTGAAATTCAAGAAAATAAATAAATGGGCGGTTTTGTCCCGTTTCGGGCTGAATCAGACGCGGAGCCATCATTTTGCGATAGAGCGGCCTGGGGGAGCAGGTGCATAATAAACCGCGCCTTGCCTGGGGCGGCCCATGATGCGTTATGAGAAAAACCGGCAAGTCTGGTCTTGTTAAAATATTGAAGATGGTCTTTATATAGCGCTTATGAGCCCGTGGGACATCATTTTGCGATAGAGTGTCCTGCGGGAAATACCCAGTTTTTCAGCAGCTTTTTCTCTGTGCCACCGGCACTGATTAAGGGCAGAAAGAATAAGCTGTTTCTCAAACCGGGCAGCGGCATCTGTCAGCGGAAGGTCTGTGTCTGAATCGGAAACGGCAATGACTCCTGAGGGAGGTTGAGGCGGAATTACAGGAGGGTCGATATCTGGGAGAGCCATAAAATCAAGACTGTTAAAGGTAACGTACCTGCGAAGAACATTCTGCAGCTCCCTGACATTTCCGGGCCAGTGGTAATTGTATAGCGCTTTTATGTCTTTTCCGGGCAAGGAATCAAAGTGAAGGGGTGACTCCATCTGGCTGAAAAAATAATCGGCAAGGAGGGCAAGGTCTTCCTTACGTTCACGAAGGGGCGGAATATCTACCGGTATTACATATAAGCGGTAAAAAAAATCGCTGCGGAATCTGCCTTTTTGAACCTCCTCCCATAGATTCTGGTTGCTTGCGGTAACAATCCTGAAATCGGAATAAAGCACTTCAGTGCTCCCGACCGGCGAATACCCCCCCCCTTCTATTGCCCGTAAAAGCTTGACCTGCATGTTCAAGGAGAGTTCTCCAACTTCATCAAGAAACAGGGTGCCGCCCTGTGCATGGGAAAGAAATCCCTTTTTGTCACTATATGCACCGGTAAAGGCCCCTTTTACATGGCCAAAAAACTCATTTTCCAAAAGAGATTCAGAAATAGCGCCACAGTTGACAGGGATAAACGGTGCGTCTTTTCTTTGACTGGTATCGTGTATGGCTCTTGCAACCAGCTCTTTTCCCACCCCGGATTCGCCATAGATAACAACACTGTCGGTACTGGCTGCAGCCCGTATAATTATGTCATAGACCTCCTGCATTTTTTGGCTTTTGCCGATGATATTGCAGAACTTGAAGCGCTCACCCATTGAGGACTGCAACAGTGAATACTGTTGCTGGAGCTGTTCGGATTCCCGCTTCATGGCGTCCTCCTGCATTTTGCGAAGCGTGATATCCTGAAGTGTTGTGACAGCACCTGTAATGTTGCCTTGATCATCAAAAACAGGGGCCGCCAGAAAATATATATACCTTGGTTTTCCGTTAAAATTTTCGAAATAGTCTGTTGCTTCCCAGGCATTGGGCACAATGCTGGACTGGGCCGGATTTTTTGTGCCGTATTTTTCAAGAAATTTTTCGTAGTCCTGCTCGACCACAAGATCGGCCAAAATAGGCCGTTTTCTGGGATAAAAAATCTTCCATTGGTGGTCTGTGCCGACAATCTCCTCAGCGGAAACGCCGGTAAGAACTTCACAGGCTTTGTTCCAGACCTTTACCTTGTGGTCGGTCCCTATGGCAAACTGGGCAATCGGCGTATATTCAATCACAATAAAATCCTGCCCCGAAAACAACTATTTTTTCTATGACGTTCAACATTTTTCCTGACATCTTTTAGGTTTTATCAACTTAAGGCCCCAAAGCCTAACAGACTGCATTTATAGCAGTTTATACGGATTATATAAAGTTGATTTTGCATAGGGTCGAACAGTATACCCACGCACCCTGAACAAAGGTTACAACAACATTGATAAAAAAAAGGGGAGACAGGCTTAATTCTTATCCCCCCATAAATAGTCTTTTTGCCCGATTGTGAGCTAAAGCTCTTCTTCGAACCTGCGTTGGATGAAAATTTTAATTCTCGGAATATTCAATATATGCCCGTGGTTAAAATTCTCATCCGCCTTAAACTTGAACAAAAAGTATTATTTCTTGAACAAAAAGTATTATTTCTGGACGGATACGAACGAATCCTGTCTCCCTTTTTATAACAGCCACGGGCTGACCTGGTTTTTCACCGT
>QKDP01000237.1 GCA_003252055.1 Desulfobacter postgatei
CCTGCAACGAGTGGCACGGTCTGCCGGTAATCGAAACAAAACAGAAAGGAACCCATCAGAATGAATCAGAATGAACGGATCTGCCATGAAAAAACGCCCAAAGGCATTCAAACGGCCCTTGACACCCTGGCGATGCGCAAGCCTGCGCTATCCTCAGTTGTCTTAGCATTTGGTCCGGTGCTGGTGGCAAAAGCTGAAGTGACGGCACGTCTGTCTGAAAACGAGGTAAACAAACCAGATCTGCCTGAACTTGATTGGATCCGGTTTTCCAAAGGGGTACCTTTGTTTGCCATCACAGGTCTTATGGACTTTCACCAGGAGTTTAAACAGGCGGCCCACATGATTCTGCCGCCCATGGCAGAGGCCTTTCCAGGCATCCAGTCGGATATTGAAGCAATTGAAAGCAACATTGCGGACAACAGCCTTGATGCAGAGATGTGCGTCCAGGCGTTTGCCGAGAACAACACCCGCATCATAAACGCATTTGCTGCCCGGGCAGGCACCGGGCCTGACATATTCAGGTTTGCCCTGGCCCAGATTGCCGAACCGTTCAAACAGATTCAGGCCCGGGCCTTCTCCCCTTTGATGAAGGACCATCCGTGGCCGCACGGGCACTGCCCGATGTGCGGATCATTCCCGGCTGTTGCAGGGCTCATCGGTGAAGAAGGCAGGCGCTGGCTGCAGTGTTCCGTATGCGCCCATGAATGGCGTTTCCGTCGTCACACCTGCCCCCGATGCGAGAATACGGACCAGAACCTTATAGAAAATTTTTTCGACCAGAACAGCCCTGTCAATGACGAAGAACAGGTGAGCGTCTGCAAGCTATGCGACACCTATCTTTTGACCATAGACCTGCGCCGGCATATTGATCCGGTGAACATGGATGTTGCGGCCATGAGTATGATCGACCTGGATATCCAGGCCCGGGAAAAGGGGTATTCGCCACAGGCTGAAATGCTCTGGAATTTAATGAAATAGCACGTTTTGAAATTCCGGGGAGATAATACCATTTTTAACAAGATTAAGTTGAAAATGGTATTATCTCCCCGGAATTATCACTTTTTGTTCTAAAAAAACAATATCAGGAAGGAATCTTTTATGCAAAAAATTATCTTTTGGGGGAACGCGTATGCTCAAAAGTTATCAAAATCGGTCAAGACAGTTTCAGGCCTCATGCTTGTACTGGCCATGATCTTTTGTCCGCTTCACAGTGCAGTTGCCGCTGAAGGCGGCGGATCTGCCTATCTGGGCGGTAACGAGGATTTCATGTGCGGGGCCTTGCCCGGTCCGGGGTTTTACTCAATTGTATACGCTTTTTATTACACTGCAGACGAATTAATGGACGACAACGGCAACAAAATACCTGTGGATTTTGATCTTGATGTCACCGGAACGACTTTTCGTTTTATTTATGTCTCCGACATGAAACTGTTCGGCGCCGATGTGGGCTGGCACGCCCTTATACCTGTTGTTAATTCCCAGGTTGATATTGATCAGACCGGTGTTGATGCATCCACAACCGGACTTGGCGATATTGAAGTCTCCGCACTGATCCTTGGCTGGCACCTGAACAAAAATTTTCATATTACAAGCGGAGTGGACGTTTGGCTTCCTGTGGGAAAATATGATGTCGATGATGCGGCCAGTATTGGCCGAAACTACTGGACGATGGCTCCGATTACTGCACTAACCTATCTCAGTAACTCAGGGTTTGAATTTTCGGCAAAACTGCAGTATCTGATCAACTTTGAAAATTCAGACACCGATTACACCACAGGAAATGAATTTATCTGTGATTACCTGGTTGGACAGCACATAGGCAACTGGATGTTCGGCCTTAACGGTATGCTTTATCTCCAGGACACGGATGACGAGCTTTCCGGAAACGATATCAGCAACAGCAAGGGCAAGGCGTTTTCCATTGGTCCCGCCCTCCAGTACAACTACAAAAATATGTTTTTCAATGCAAAGGTACAGTTCGATACCAACGTTGAGAACAGACCTAAAGGCCAAAAATTCTGGTTTAAATTCATGTATGCCTTCTAAATCCTCTTTCTGGACCGGGTCTGTATCCGGGATGGCGGCAGTGGCTAAACAAAGATTTCCTTTGATAGGGGTTTGTGGTAAAAAAATTGTATGAAGGAGAAAAACAACGATTTAATCTTTTGCAAAAAAATGGAAGATAGAGAACAGATGTCAACAAAATTCTGCACCCAGTGCGGCAATCCCGTGACCCGTCAGACTCCCCAGGATGATGACCATGTCCGGGAGGTGTGCTCCTCATGCGGCCATGTTCACTACGAAAATCCCAAAATGGTTGTGGGCACGATTCCAGTTTTCCAGGACAGGATTTTAATGTGCAAACGCAATATTGAGCCTCGAAAAGGGTGCTGGACCCTTCCTGCCGGATATCTTGAAAATGAGGAATCCGTCCAGCAGGGTGCAGTACGTGAGACGTTGGAGGAGACCCGCGGCCAGGTGCGAATTTTATTGCCTTACAGGATGTTCAATATCCTTTTTGTGGACCAGGTTTACCTGATGTTTATTGCTGAACTATTATCCCAGGATTTTGGCCCCACCACGGAAAGCACGGAGGTTCGCCTGTTTTCCCAATCAGATATCCCATGGGACGAAATTGCCTTTGACGTCATCAATCAGACCATTGAAGACTATTTTAAGGACCGCGGAAATGCCAAAGAATATCATGCATTTAAACCGGAAGATTTCATGTTTAAGATCAAGGACCTTCAGTTTTCACCGGCCAATGGGGGCGTGGTAGGCGATAAATTCTTTTAACAGGCAGGCTGTAAATTTTTCAGCCATTTGACCGATAAAAAACTTGGGTCTATCAGATTCGGCTTGACCCTTATGGCGATAATTTTGCAAAATGAATGTTTGAGTTGCAATTTGCAAATATATTTATTCAACTTTGTGACTCTTTGTGCCTTTGAGGCTTTGTGCGAGAATAAATTTACAATTGCTGCTCTGTCATGGGTTAAGTTCAATTACAGAAAAACAGACCTGGTCAAAACTGCCGGATTCATCCACCACAGCCAGATGATACCGTCCCGGCACCGGCATGGGCATAAAAAACGGGGCTGATCCGTCGGCATTCATCAGGGGTTTTTGGTTCAGGAACCATTGGCGTTCGCCCCTGCCGCCCAGGGTTGTTAAAGGGATGGTGGGAGAACGGGTCTGCCCCGGCTGACAGGTCAGGATGCTGTTGTCTGAAACCGAAATAATCCTTATATCAGGCAGTGCCAGGGGCGCCATACCGGGACAGGCGGGCGAATCCTTGGGCAACACGGCAGCCCGCCGCCAAAGGGCCGGGATAAAGGGTTCCGCCTGCCATGGCCATAAGGCCACCGTCTTTTTTTCAATGGCCCCACAGGCCGGTGTTGCCCTCATCTCCTGGCTATTCACCCAGAATGTCCGGACCAGGGGGGCGGTAAGGCCGGTTTCTCCGGTCATGGTGGATGGAATCTGTCCGTCAAGAATCCAGGCATCAAATTTTTTGGCACAAGCCCCCTTTGCCCTGCCCCGGATTCCGGATGCAGCAAGGCCGGACGGCCAGCATATGGTCTCTTTTGTTACGCTTTCCGGCGGTTTCAATGCTACCCTCCCAGCGGCTAAGCTTTCCATGACCTGGCCAAGAAGCGGGAGCGCCGTGATAGCACCATACTGTCCCGGGGACGGGGAGCCGTCGGGCCGGCCGATCCATACTCCCACCGTGTAATCCCCCTTAAGTCCCATGGCCCAGGCATCCCTGAATCCGTAGCTGGTACCGGTTTTCCATGCCATGGATCGTGCGCCGGACAGCCGTCCTACCCCCTGTCTGCCCGGAAAGGGCCGGGACAGGATATCCCGGATAATAAAAGCGGCACCGGGACTCATCAGATATCTCTCCTGTATAGGCTCTCCATCGCATAACCGCGGCTTTCCGGCAATGCCGCCACGCCCGATGGCCGTATACAGGGTGACCAGGGACTCCAGAGTGGTTCCCACACCGCCCAGGGCCATGGAGAGATTGGGTTTGCCTTTAAATTGAAACCGGGCCCCTGCGTTGCGCAACTTGTCGTGGAAGCGGCCGGGACCAAATGCTTCCAGCACCTGGACAGCCGGCAGGTTCAACGAATCCTGCAAGGCCCGGGTCACGGTGACAGGCCCTGAAAATCCCCGGGTGAAATTGCCCGGGTCATAGTTTTTTTTATATCTTGGCACGTCCAGGAGCATGGAGTGGGAATGAATCAAACCGTGATCCATGGCAAGGCCGTAAATAAAAGGTTTCAACGTGGAGCCCGGAGACCTTAAAGCCTGGATCATATCCACCTGGCCACGCCTGGATGAATTGAAAAAGTCCGCAGACCCGGCATAGGCTTCAATTTCCAGGGTCCATAGGCTTCAATTTCCAGGGTCATGTGATTGACCACCAGCACGGCCCCGGACTGTTTTGGGGGCAGCCTTTCCATATATACGCGCAAAAGCTCTGCCATGTGTATCTGCAGGTTTTCATCGATAAAGGTGGTGACCACCGCTGCATCCGGGTAAATGGCTTTCAGCCGCCGGGCCGCCAGGGGCGCTGTCATGGACGTTGGAAACCTGAAGGACATCACCGGTTCCTGCTTGGCTGCCTTGATCTGGTCTGCTGTCCAGACGCAGAATCGGGCCATCCGGTCAAGGACCTTGTCCCGGGCCTTTGCTGCCCTGTCAGGATGGCGGTCGGGCCGGTATCTGGACGGGGCCTGGGGCAGTACGGCCATCAGGGCGGCCTCGGCCCGGGTCATCTCCTTTGCATCCTTGCCAAGCCAGGTGTAGCAGGCAGCTCGAATCCCTTCGATATTTGCGCCAAACGGGGCATGGGTAAGATATAACCCAAGAATTTCATCCTTGGTAAAGTGGTATTCAAGTTGAAGGGCCCTGAACATCTGGCGCAGTTTGACACCCATGCGCGGGAAAACCCCTGAACATGGCAGGCTTTCCCTTTGTTTACTGGTATCAAGAATCCGGGCGGTCTGCATGGTGAGCGTTGATCCGCCGGATACGATCCGGCCATGGGTCAGGTTCTGGAAAAATGCGCGGCAGATGGCCAGGGGATTGATGCCGGGGTGATAATAAAACCAGCGGTCTTCATAGGACAGAAGGGCTTGACGGTACAACAACGAGACCTGGTCTGGCCTTGCCGGGTACCGCCACACCCCGTTTTTGTCGGCAAAGGCCCGCAGGGGTACCTGGTGACGGTCCACAATAACGCTGGACATGGGCCGCCCCGTGGTATCAAATTGGAACAAACGGTCCAGTACAATAAAGCCTACCCCGCCTGCCAGCAGAAAAAGGAACAGAATGCCGGCAATCGTTACCGCTTTTCGACAGATCTTAACGCCGGGAAATTCCCTTTGGCATTCTTCTTTCATCCGGGATTCATTTTTCACCGGTGCCGGGCGCATTTCCACGGGTCTGGACAATTGTCCAGACCGGGGTTTTACCCACACCCCGGATATAAGGCCGGTACATATCTTCCACCAGTGACGGCGGCACCTTGAAAACACCGGGGCTGACCACCCGCACGGCGTAGAAAATCCGGCAGGTCCCATTGTATCCAAGGTTCAGGGCTGCAATAAATCTGTCATCTCTGTATTCGGTGTGGGCGGTATTACAATCCTTATGCCATTGGGAAACGGTTTTGTCATCCACCTTGATATCATCAATGAGGAATGATCCGGATACATTGGGGTCTTCCAGCTCAAACCCGGCAGGCAGCATGTCCACCACCAGGGCATGGGGCAGTTGCTGTTTTTGGGCTTGGACCTTCAAGGCCACAATGATCCGGTCACCGGAAACGACCTTGGAAATATCCACAGGCTTTGCGCTGGTATCCAGGAACTGCCTGGAAATGCTGACACCATGGCTTTGGGGGGCCGGCAGGCTGTTGGGATATCCTGTGAGCACAAGATCCAGATAAAGATCGGACTTCCCGGTATTTTTCACGGTGAATCCCCCGGCAGCCGTTCCCTTTGTGAATATCACCCGGCCCGGACCAATTCCTGTGTGGGCGCCGGTCCGGTTCCCCACAGTCACATCGGCAGCCCATGCCCCGGCCGGATGGGCCAGTTTGGCGGCCCCTGCCATGACCAGGCTGTTGCGTTCCTGGGTGGAGAGCCACTGCCGTTCTTTTAGCGCGTCAGCAAGATCGTGGAGGAACACACCCCGGAGTTTATAGTCGGCAGAAAAGGTGGAGACATAATAGTAGGCGGCAGAAAGATCCCGGACAGTGGAGCCGTAGTCGCCGCCATACACCCGTTTATCATCCCGCCGGGTTTTAAGCGCCAGGTCAAACGCCTCAAAAGCCTTGGCCCGGTCCCCGGCAAGCCCAAGGGCCGTGCCCGCATGAACCAGACTCAAGGGCGTGGGATGGTTGGCTTTCACATAGGCATAGACAGTCCTGGCATCTGCAAGTCCCAGGGAGCTGATCCGGGCAAGGACAAAGGCGGCATAGGCCCGGGTAGCCGCCCTGAACATCTGGCCGTCCGTCCATCCCGGA
>QKDP01000020.1 GCA_003252055.1 Desulfobacter postgatei
TCTTGATATAGCTTTTCGTGAAGATGAATGTCGAATTCGAAAAGACAACGCGCCTGAAAACCTTGCTATTTTAAGGCGTTTTGCATTGAATCTAATTAAAAATGACCCAAGCCGAAAGGTGGGAATTAAGGCAAGCAGGAAACGGGCGGGTTGGAGCCTTGGCTATCTCGAGCAACTACTTGGGCTGAGATAATTTCATGCGATTGCCCTGGGTGGTGTCGTGTTGACGGCTCCAAACCAAACGGCCCAACCGCCACAGGACATCGATGCCGAACGCCAGTTTTTAGCCGCTGTTTTTGTTATGGGCACCAAGGCCTTGGACGATGTGAACAGTTTGCAACCAGGCGATTTTTACCAGACTTCACACCAGTTGATATTCAGAGCAATGCTGGCCCTTAAATCAAAAGGCTCCGGTGTTGACCTGGTGACGGTTGCAAGCCAGCTTAAAGAAACCGGAGAACTGAAAAAAGCCGGTGGCCCGGAAATGCTGGATAAAATCACAGACGATATCCCCATATCGTTGAATCCTTCATCCCATGCCGAAATTATTAAAAACTGTGCCTTGAAAAGGGATCTTGCCATCCTTGGATCACGGTTGACCCATGGGGCATTAAACGGTTCGTCAGTCGATGAACTGCTTTCTATGGTTCAGGAAAAGACAATCGCCTCGTCACAGTCTCCAAAGTCAAAATTTCAACTCACCCAGGTTTCAAAGCTTGAATTCAAAACCCCGGATTGGCAGATATACAGCCTTTTAGAAAAGGATACCATTTCACAATGGATCGGTGAGCCGGGATGCGGAAAAACCTTTTTTGGGGTTGGTTCGGCTTCCTGTATTGCCACAGGCACTGATTTTCATGGCTTGAAAGTCAAGCAGGGGCCAGTTGTATATATTGCTGGTGAAGGTCAAAACGGTTTGCAAAGGCGATTCCAGGCATGGCAGATCCGGCACCAGGTTTCCCTTAAGTCTGCCCCTCTATTTGTGTCCACAGTACCGGCTATTCTTTGTGATCCGGCATCTATTCCCATTGTTCAGGCGGCCATTGACGGAATCGGAGAAAAACCGGCGGCCATATTCTTTGACACCCTTGCCAGGAATTTTGGCCCTGGTGACGAAAACAGCACACAGGATATGTCTGCAGTTATCGCTTCCTTGGATGAGATACGGTCAAAATATCACTGCGCCATTGTTTTGATACACCACAGCGGACATGGTGATAGATCAAGGGGCCGAGGGTCTACAGCCTTAAAGGGTGCACTGGATGCAGAATATCGCCTTGAAAAGGATGAAATGGGCACTGTGAGGATGACCAATACCAAGATGAAGGATTTTGCGCCACCTGCACCCATGGCATTTAAAATCAGGTCCGTTGAGCTTGGTATCAAAGATGAATACGGCCAGGAGATCACAGCTGGCATCCTTGATAGCATCGAGTACCAGGAACCGCGCAAAACACCAGCCAAAAAACAAGGGAAATGGCAGGCGCTTTGCCATGGCGTTTTGATGGATCTTTTTGATGAACACCGCCGGAATCTTGAAAAAGGCAATTTTGACCCAAATGACGCCAAAGTTTTGATTTCTGATGTTAAGGAACGGGCTGTTTTACAGGGGTTAAATCCTAAAAATTGGCATAGATATTTTAATGATTTAAAAGATTTAGAAGGTATCGAGGTTAATTCTCCATACTTTGAGTTATCTCCTCAAAACTCCTCAAATAACCTCAATGAGGATGAATGAGGCAAACTCCTCATTTTACCTCACACCCCTTTAAAGGGGTGAGGTAATGAGGAGGCCATTTGAGGTGAGGTAAAAAGGGAATAAAGAAATGAAAACCGCAGAACTTACCGACTTGTTAAATAAACGCCTTCGCACCCTTGAACTTCTGATCAAATCACGGCCACAGGGGGGCGATACTAACAGTTTGAGACTGTTTTTGAATAACCTGATTGTGGATATCAAGGATTTTCAAAACCTCCTTGATAAGCTTGATGGCGGGGTTAAGACACCGGAAACCGTATCCGCAAAAATGCGGAGACATCCGAAAATAGTACCGTTGAACCATAACCAGGGGGAGGCTACCGGATGAGTAAAGGCGTAAGGCTTAATTCACTGAGAGATGTCAGGCGCTTCATGGCCCGGATTATCAACCAGCTTCACCGGAACGAAATTGACGAATCCAAGGGCAGGACCCTGGCATACATGAGCAGCATCTTGAAGGATGTCTTGAAGGAATCAGACATTGAAGAGCGTGTTGCCGCCCTGGAAGCACTAAGAAAAGAAAAGGAAGACAATGAGCAAAAGTATCAAAACAAGGATTGAAGCCCTGGAAAAAGAAATGACTCCACCACCGGCCACGCTGGATTTTGAAATGAGGTGGCGCACCCATGCAGGGTCTGACGATGAGGTCAACCGGATCAGTAATTTTTTTGCGTTCCGGACAGATCGGGTGCCTGAACCACACGACAAAACTTGGGTACGGGAACCAGGGGAAAGCTATGAGGATTTTGCGGAACGTGTCCGGGCTGATGTTTTGGCAAATCTGCTGCCTGGATCGAACGGTGCCTTGTACTGTGAATACACCGCCCTGGAGGATCACCATGAACCTTGTTAAGCGGATCGAAAACCTTGAAAAATACTTCGGTGCCGACGTGGACCCCGGAGCTGAGGCGCTTATCATCTTCACGGTGGATGCCAGCAGAAACGATGCACCGCCACTACCGATAACAAAGTTTTTATTTCAGGGCCATGAGATCCACCGGGAGCCAGGCGAGCCTTATCCAACTTTTGAAACCAGGGCCGTGAAAGAAGCATTCAACCTTTTACCTGCCAAACAGCCAGGGTGCAGGAGACCAATGCCGGTGCCGTGCCTAATCGCTGATGGCTCATTGCAAGAATAACCAAACACAAAAAAAGGATTTAAAATTATGGACGATTTTTTTGAACTACACCAGGCAATGGTGCCACATTTGGAAAACCACCCGATTAAAGAGGGTGACTCTCCCGAAGATGAAAAACTTTGGGGATCATTTTATGTCGATTTGCGTAAGGCTGTCCACGGTGTGAACGCAGCCATTGAAAATGGTCTTGGAATTGATGACGACGTACCAGCATTCCGCAGGGCTGAACGCTGCCGGGAACTTGCCCTGAATGCAAAAGCGGCTCTGCACGAAAAAATGCAAGATTCCCTGGACCGTCTCGAAACGCAATTGGAAGGCCATGTGGCAGCTATCCAGGCAGAAATGGAAAAGCCGTCCGGCCTTCATCCTGCCGTTGAGGAATTACGCGCCCAGGAGATCCGGCGCTTGCTCATGGATATGCCGACCCACAAGCAGGCTGATGTTTTGCTAAATGCAGCCAATTCAGGCCGGAAAGATATCCTTGATGCTGTTAAAAATAGCATTCTGCCCATCGTTTCTGATGACATCCTGGGCCGGGCGACATTTGAATTTGAACAAAAATTCTACCCGACACTGTACCAGACAAAAAACCGGAATGCCCGCACAATGGAGCAGGCAAGGTTAAAAATCTACAGGGTTGAAAGTGCCATGTTCAAATCCCTTGGCGTTCCCCTGGGAGCCTATGAACCCAAGAAACGGGGGAATGCAGCATGAACAAGCCTGATTTAACCGGAGCAGAGATTTTCCAAGAAGCGTATCACGACGGCAATGCCCACCAGCGTCTTTATCATCTCACAGATGGGCGATGGATGCTTAATTCATGGGTAGGCCACCAGACCCCAACCAAATGGGCTGAAATCGGCAAGGAAGCTGCCCTGGAATGGCTGGATACAAACGGCTGGCAGCCTGAACAAATCACTTATGGCAGCGGACCCGGACAAAGGGTTTACACCCGGAGCATTGAGGAAACGTCCGCAGCGTTCCAGGCCAGGGTTAACAAGGCCGTGCTTGCCCACCAACGCGCATAACTGAATTGGCCTTGCCGGTAAACGATTGGGGCCGGACAGGGCCATGGCTCCACCCCGGTTTTTTAAATCAAAACGGAAAATGGGATTGGCCGGGGTGGGGCTATTCAAACTGTCTAAGATTTACTAAGGTTCAGAACGCTTGTGTAAACCTCAAAATGACACCGCTATTCTGCGGATTCTTTGAAATGTCTTAATATCGGCCGATTTTTAGGCCAAACAAAGACAATAAATACAGATAGTTGCATAGCGACTGATAATTATTTATTATGTAAACTTTTATATATGCCTGTGGTTTCAATTGGTTATGATTTTAATGCTGTTGAGGTTTTCCGCAATCTGGTCAAATTGGCTGATTTTTGCGCCGATCTTGCCGGAAAATGCTGAGTTTTTCCGCAGGACAAAAACAGCACAAAATCATAACACAAATACAATCAAGCTTGACCTGTTATCCTATTGATGTTATATAGCGGATATATAACATTAACATATATAGGAAGGCACCATGAGCAAGACAGGACCAGAGATCCGGCATGAAGCCAAGGAGCGTATGAAAAAGTACCGGGCAGAAATGACCGCAAAGGGGTATATCAGCACGACCGTTTTTTTATCTCAGGAACACCGGGCAGAACTCAAGCGCCTGGGGGATGAACACCGGCTGACCAGGGCAGAGGCAGCAGAGCATATCTTTCAAGCCTATCTGCAATCTGATAACAAAGACACCGTACAAATATATAACACAAACATAGAGCAGCAGACAGAAACAAGCGCCCGTCTTGAGTCTTTGGAAGCCCGGTTAAAAGCCCTGGAAGAAAGAGATCCAAAACCGGCCATTGATCCCGAACTTGAAGAAGAACTGTCAGACTATCCTCCTGGTGACATGCCGGACCAGCCCGCAGATATCCTTGACGGCATAGACCCGGAGAACCTAACCGTTGAAGACCGGGACCGTCTTGTGCTGAAACTGCATGAACAATTCCCTGACAAAACCCAGGCAAAGCACCGGATCAAGGTCTTGAATGATGCAGGTGTCCTGTTCAACGGAAAGCCCTGGACAACAAAACAATATTCAGACCAGCTTCACATTGCCCGGAAACGGGCTAAAAAATAGAAGCGGGTGTCCAAGATGGAAAAAAACTGCATCACATGCCGCCTGAGAGGGACAAGGCTGTGCGGGAATCCACTTGAGTGTATACAGGCCGGGTTCTCATGCTACAGGGGAATTGATCCATCCGTAGTTTGTCCAGAACACGGGCAGGTTCTCCTTGTGCAAAAAACAGACCCAATAAAAGGCTCGAACGTCGTTTACACATTCAAGGTCTGCCCAATATGCGGATATCGTGTTCGGGTGACAAGAGAGTTTAAGATGCTCACACCAGCGACAAGCGTTAAAGAAAGCACCAGGAAATAAAACCAGCCCCGGCGGGTGGTAGGACACCAACCAGGGCCTAATCACAAAACAATCTGAAAAGGAGATTGAATCATGACTAAACGGAATTTTAATTCAGAACAATTTATCAATCAAGAAAAGATGGTGATACACAATGGCTTCCCTATCGGACATCCTGATTTTGACATGGACGACAGCTTTGACAATCGGATAGATAAAATCCGGGCCATTGCCGGGCTATTTCAAGCTGAACTGTTAAATGAAGGCCGGAGACTCGACAATGAAGAATGTTGGGGGGTAAGCAATATATTGAAGGAAGCCGCGGAGGATCTCAGAAACATCTATTATCATATTGTTGAGAATAAGGAGGCCGCCGGAAGGGGTTGAAGCCCTGTCTTGGCATTCTGGCTACATAGAGGGCCGGGCCGAACAGTCACAGGCACACACTGATAAATACTGACATTTCACGCCCCTGGTATCCTGCCGGGGGCTTTTTTATTTGTAGGATAAACACGGACATCAAAAATGGAGTTTCGCTGATTTACACCATAATCATGACTGTCTATGATCTGATTAATTCTGCCAGAGATACGGTCCAATAAACCGGTTTTTATGGCATAAAGAAACCCAACTTTAATTCTCATTTTAGGGAGACGGACGAATGAAAAAGATTTTTAAAAAAAGCATGATGGCTCTTATGGTTGTATTGTTTACCGCTACCTTGGCTATGGCCGCAGATCAGACTAAGGATCAGACCCAACAACACAAAAATGACGGCTCCTGCCAGGAGGTTTTAGACTCCATCTAAGAATACCGCACTCAGACAGCGTTTATTAAGCTGACATTCAACAGCCGATTTTTGGAGCCATTGGTTTCCGGAACTCGGCTGTTGCTATTGATTATGCGCGTAGGAGTGTCATTTGTGAGAGGCTATTCTCGCCCCTGGATATTCACAACCTTGCCCGGGGTATCATCTTCACTTTCCTGCTGCTTAAATATATCGTCAATCTGCCCAGCGCCATTCTTCAAAGCCTCATCCCTAAGATGGGCATAGCGCTGTGTCATGCTGGGCGATTTATGCGTCATAAGCTTTTGGAGAACATACATATCAACCTTGCCGGAACTTGCCAACATTGAGGCGTAGGTATGTCTTAGGCCGTGCATGGGTCTAAAGTCTTTGGGTAACCCTGCGGCTTCACGGATTCTTTTGCCAGCCTGCCCCAGGGTTACCCGCTTCCCTCCATTCTGGCCGGGGAATACATAAGGGCTTTTTGTTCTGACAATGCTTTCGAGTACACCCCTGGCCATATCATTCATAGGGATCTTTTGATCCTTCCCGCCTTTTGGGCCTTGGCCATTTTCACCACGGATGCAGATAAACCCAGTTTCAAAATTCAAGTCATCCCATTTCAGATTAAAAATTTCTCCACGCCTCATGCCAGAATAAAGGGCCATCCTCATCATATTACCAACGGCTATATTGCCGTCTGATTCTATGGCAGCCAAAAGCGCCTTGAGTTGATCCGGGGTTAAGTCCTCTGTCTTCTCATTGTTCACGGTGGGTTTCTGAATATGGAAGGAAACGCCGGCGCAAAGATTATTTTTGGAACCGTAGTTGATAATCCAGGTGAGCAGGTTCAGGATATGCTTTACTGTTTGCGGGGATTTCTTCTTGAGCAGGTTAATTCTAACCCGGTCGACATCCAGTTTAACAAGATCCTGTGGTTCTTTTTCGCCGAATGGGTCTTTGAGATAATTCTTATATCTATTTGTGTCGACATCAAGCCCCTTGCCGGGGGTGCGGTTGAGCCTGTACTCATCCCACAGCCTGCTTATTGTGTACCGTTTGGATTCGGCAGCCTTTTGGATTTGCTCCTGCTCCCTCTTCTTGGCATTGGATAGCACCCTGCCTCTAACCCGATCCGTGCGGATGTTATTAGCCTTGGCAGGGCTCATATCGTCCTGGAACTGACGGCCTGCCCGCTCCTCTATTTTCTTACCTTCCCTGACGTAACGGATATAATAAATTCGTTCCGGTTTCCCGTCTGATCCCTTGCCTATGACGTAGTAAACACCAGGGTAGTTTGTTGAATATCTCTCCTGTTTCGGCATCCCCCACCCCTCTTTTGTTGTCCCCCACCATATCCCCCACCTAAATGGATTATATCAGCATATTTTAGAGTATGTCAATTATAAATCGAATTATGATAAAGCCTTTATTCAAAGGGTTTATCGTATGGTTGATTATTATGGAGTATTGGAGCATTCCCGGCCTGGTGCGCCGGGAATGGGAAGCTTTCCCTACTTTATAACAAAGCCGTCATCACTCCAGTCAAAGGCTTCGCCGTTCAAGATTATTTTCTTTTTGCTGAACCAGACGGTCAAACGGTCTCCGGCTTTCTTTTCTATCTTCACGGCTTCAGGAATTCTCCCTTCAAACAGAGCATTCAGGTACTTCATAACTTTGTCCGACTTTTCCCTGGAACTGACTATCTCCGATTGGAACACCATCTCTATGTTGTAATCTTTTATAGCCCTCTGATCTCTGTCAAGCTTTTCATGAATAAACGTTATTGATATGTCGGCAGCCTGTTTTTTCTTTATAAATTTTTTCACTGGAAACACATCGTTAAAGGTCAACAGAGTCATGTCGGGAAAATCATCCAGTATTTCGGTATCCGAAGGGTTGATCTTTTTTTCTCCTGACTTGTCCTGAAGTTTCAATGCTACCAGGGAATTGCCGGTCACCCAGCGTGTCGGCAGGAACAGCAAAAGATTATTGTCTTTGAAAACGTTCAGAGGATTTAAAAAAGACTTGTCTGCCGTCTGGAGCAGAACCCTGTCAAATTCAAGGCGTATCTTTTTTAAAATATCGCTGTTGCGGGTCTGACCGTAGAGCCAGAGCAGATCGTAATTTTTAACCTTATCATTATTAAGAATCACATCAATGATACGATTGAACACCTCTTTTCTGGCATTTAACAACAACGCAGGGCCAACCGTTCTAACCATGTCAGGGGTGTCGATAAAGGCTGTGTGCCCATTGTCCAGATTACGTAAAATGAGCTTTCCTGCGGTATTGGAATCCCCCAGGCGGCCGTATTGGAGGGCTGCAAAAAGGAGGTTTCCCCAGTCATTGTCATCGGAATTGGACACAATCAGCGCCAGATCGCGTTTTACTTCATCAGAATTTGAATTTTCCATGAGCATGGTTTTGCACATGGCAACGGAGGCGGCGTACGGGTCTTTTCTTAAGATGCTCTGGTGTATCTGCTGAAATTGGAGGAAGCAGTGGAGAGCCTCTTTGGTATTGCCGGTTTCCTGGGCTGACTGGCCCCGGTAGTACCAGTAAGGCGGAAACTTCTGGAAGCTGGTTTCAATCCTCTCTAATTTCCGGCAGCGTTTGCCAAGATCGGGCTCTTTCAAAATATTGGTATAATTCCTTAGCTGTTTTTCATCCAGTCTCCATGTATCAGGCAGGTTATATTTTCTCATGAGTTCCCAGGAGTGTTTGAGCAGTTTTTTGTAAAAATTGTTTAGCTCCTTCATGGTCTTTGATTCAATGGTCCACTTGCCCTCCTCTTTTTCCTTGACGTAAGCGTCCATTTGCGAGCGGTAGTTGAAATAGAAGGAGCCTGTTGCAAGAAAGGCCGTTAAAACCGTGGTGTAGGGATTGGTGACAATATCCGTATCAAAAACAAGCGATGTGACTTCGGTTTTAAGCTCGTTCTGAACATTTTTATCAAATTTTTTCAGAAGATATTCCCGGTCATAGTCGTTGATCTTTGAGGATGTAAGCAGATCCATGAGTTCCTGGAGCAGCGAGATGAGGTCGGCATCAGGGATGTTGCTTAAATTCAGGTTATTGATGACCATATTATATTCCTGATCAAGAATAACCTTGTCATTGTAGGTCATGATATGGGTTAAGGATACCGCTATCAGGTTCAGACACTCAAGCACCTGAAGTTGAGTCTCTTCATTATAGGTTTTTGCCGTATTCTCCTCTGCTGCATATGTGACAATGCCTGATACATGTGAGAAAACCAAAATCAGGACTAATTGCAGATAAATAGTCAGTCGTTTTTTAGTATTGCCTGTTTTCATTTCTGTATTCCATTGATTCCACTGTTCGATTTGCTTTCCCCGCAGGTAAAAGCCTTGCTGCGGAAGCCGTTATCATCTCATAATTAATGTAACCATATAGAATATAAAGACATTTCCTGTCAAGATGAGCCGTTGGATTTAATGAATTGCATTTCAGGAGCCCCTATAGTCCGGATAACCCGGAGTTGATTAAGATATTGTTACCCGGACTTTACTTTTCATTACAGGTGATTCTCGTTATCAGGGTAACCAAAACAAACGGTAGTGGGTCAAATAAGTTGATAACGATTTTATTATCGGTTAATAAAGCAGCATGAAACAATATGCCGAAATCAAATGCCATAGATGTGGTAAAGACGATCTGGTCAAAAATGGCCACAGCAAGAATGGCGTACAGAGATATCGTTGCAAAAGCTGCAAAAAAAGCTTCCGGATCGACTATTCATATAATGCCTGGCGCCCTGGCGTCAAAGAACAGATAGAGAAACAAACTCTAAACAGTAGCGGAGTCAGGGATATCAGCAGAAATTTAAACATCGCAAAGGGAACGGTTATTTCCGAGCTTAAAAAAAATCCGCTGGAAGTGAATCCATATTTTCCGTCCGGAGAAACGGTTCCGTTCATGGATGTTGAGATCCGTCTCAGCGTTGAAGGCGATGAATTCTGGAGTTATGTCGGCAAAAAGAAAAATCAGCGCTGGACATGGTATGTTATCGAAAGAGAAACAGGGATCGTCCTCGCTTGGCACAATGGCAGAAGGATTAGTACCCGTGCCGAGGCACGAGGCCCGGTACTAATCCATGGTTCAAGAAGCCGCGGATCTTTATATATAGGGGGAAAGCTTCCCGATATTCTGCGACAATTATCTTGTCCGGGCGTATCAGCCATTTGAAATTTGACATCAAACACTATAGAAAAAACCGGACAGGTTCCTGGTTAAAGGCAAGACCCAGTTCGATGCGGTCCAGAACCGTCTGTTTCTCATCCGGGAACTGATACCCTTCATACCCATGATGGAGGACCAGGTCGCCCGAGGCTGTGCGCCAGTAGTTGCCCATGTGGTCAAAGCAAACCTTGGATGTTACATCCAGGGCCTGGATCATCCGGCGCAGTTCCAGCAGTTGCTCCCGGGGATCAAGCAGGGTAATCTGCCCCTGGTTGACCTGGTCAAACATCGGTGTGCCGGGAGCGGGTCTGAAGGGCCGGGACCGGATATAATGGGGATTGACCTCATTGAGCACCCGGGCCGTATTTTCGGCGTGCTGGTCTGTCATCTCCTTGCCGCCAAGGCCGGGCATCCAGTATTCAGATACCTGAAATCCGGCTTCCATGGCCTTTTTACCCCCCTCAATATGGCCTTGTGCCGTTACCCCCTTTTTGACCTGCTTGAGCAGGGCATCATCCCCGGTTTCAAGGCCCAGGTGGAGCCGGTCAAGACCGGCTGCGCGTATGGCCTTGAGATCCTCAAGGAAGCGCTGGGCCAGGGTCCGGGCCCTTGCATAGGTGGTGATTCTTTCAATGGAAGGAAAGGTTTTCTTAAGATGGCCCAGTGCTGCAATAAGATCCTGGGACGGCATGATTATGGAGTTGCCGTCCTGTATGAATGCGGTTTTTCCACCCACCGACATCCACTGGATCAGCATGTCCGCACCTGGATGATGGTTTAAACTCGGGGCTTTTCGAAGCAGTGCCAGAATGGCATCCCGGGTGACCTGGCCGCCGTGCCCCAAGGCTTTTGACTCGGCCTGGAGGTCAACAACAAGGTTTGCCATGGCATTGATGTCAGCTTTAATTTCCGCCAGGGGTCTCAGGTTAAATTTTTTTCCCTTATACATCGTGCAGAAGGTGCAGTGGTTCCAGGGACAATTCCGGGTAAAGCGGACCAGCAGGGACGCGCTGCCCCCTTCACTGGGCGGGCGGTATACGCCGGTTTCGAACGGATAGTCTCGTCTCATCATTACATCCTCACTTAATTGACATTTATTATAGAATGCTAATCAGATCCCGGAAGTCAACCCATTGAAAAAGATTGAGCAAGTTGAGGAAATATTCAATAACGTTCATCGGATCAACCGCGAATCCGATGAGAATCCTGAGTCATTGAAGAAAACTGGCTTCGAAAGAGTCTGATTCGAATAAAGCTTTTTGCTAAATTTGGATGCTGTGAGGGCTTGGATGTTGATAAAAACGTTGTTGCCATGAGAATTATATCAGTATATTAAATTCGGAATTAACCCGGTCTCAATGTTTCTGGCTTGGCTTTTGCTTTACCGGAATCATTTTAACCAACGTTGTGCTTACGCGCTGTGAAAAAATATCCGAACAACGTACTTTGTCGCCCCAAAATTTACTGTTTATATTACTGATTCTATCTCATTTATCGGTTCACCGCAAAATGGGCATAATTTCATTTGATTCTCTTTTATAGTCCCCTCAAAAAAAAACCATTCCCCGCCACATTCTGATTCGTAATGATTTTCATTGGCATCAACAATTTTCCAATCGCATTTTTCCATATTTCCATCCTGTATGTTATAGAAGTTAAAATTCAACTTTACATAAAAAGGAGAAAACCAAAAGCGAAAGAGAATTCTCCACCCATTAAGTTACTATTTATCTGATTATACTTGATTAAATGTCTTTGATGGGAATCAGGGTGATGGATATATCGATCCCATTTTCGGTTCAGGCTAATTTGTATCTTAAGGCATATTGCAGGGTAATACAAATTTATTTTAAGAGATGAAATCCAATTTTGCTGGAGAAGGTTTAATCAAAGATGATCAGACAGCCATTAATTGTCACATATCAAGGGATGGATTTTATAAAGGAGGAAGTTCCCAAACAATTTTCCGTCCGGGAACTTTTTAACAGGTCATACCGCTGACTATATAGCGGTTACATTTACTGCAGAAGGACCTTTCTGACCTTGTTCAATATCGAATGAAACACGCTCCCCTTCTTTCAGGGATTTAAAACCTGGTTTATTGATAGCTGAGTGATGCACGAAGACATCTTTTCCTCCACCATCTTGTTCGATAAATCCAAAACCTTTTGAGTCATTAAACCATTTCACTGTACCTGTAGCCATATTGGCGATCTCCTGTAATGGAAATAAAAAAAATGCGTTTCAAGCCATTCCGATCCTGTTGGGAAAGTTGCATCTTAAATGCTTGTGCCTAACTTGAAACAGAGAATTCATAACTATAAATGGGGATAGTGGTGAAAGTCAAGTGGCTAAATGGTAATTTAAGTCGGAGAGCTAAATAATATAACAGTGTTTTCTTTTCAGATCTTCAAATTATAAGTACTCAATTCAATGTTCTCTGAGCATTAATGAACCAAGCATCCGTAATCATCATGCTCTACATCTCCATCACCACAGGTCCTGTTACCCGGACTTTACTTTTCATTGCGGGTGATTATTGTTGTTGGGGTAACCAAAAATAAACCTGGTGATCCATGAATAAGAATACTGCTACCGCTGTAACCCAGACAGCTGATAACTATGCTGCTGACAGCCCGACACCCCTGCACCCCCTGGAAGATGATTTTCGGTCCAAGGAACTGGACCGGATCATTGTCCGGGGCGCCAAGGAACACAATCTTAAAAATATTGATGTAGAGATCCCCAAGAAAAAGCTGGTGGTGGTGACGGGGGTTTCCGGGTCGGGCAAATCCAGCCTGGCCTTTGATACCATTTTTGCCGAAGGCCAGCGCCGGTATGTGGAGTCCTTGTCCTCCTATGCCCGGCAGTTCATCGGGCAGATGGAAAAACCGCGCTACGATACCATCCGGGGGCTTTCCCCCACCATTGCCATTGAACAGAAGGCTGCTTCCAAAAATCCACGGTCCACCGTGGGAACCATCACCGAAATTTATGATTACCTGCGGGTGCTCTTTGCCCGGGTGGGGACCCAGTACTGCTATAAATGCGGAAAAAAGGTGGGCCGGGGCCATGCCCAGGCCATGGTCTCGCAGATTATGGATCTGCCTGACGGTTCCAAGATCCTGATTCTGGCGCCCATTGTGGAAAACCGCAAGGGTGAACACCGGGAACGCCTCGAAGACCTCAAGCGTGAGGGCTATGCAAGGGTCCGGGTGGACGGGGTGGTCCAGGAACTTGAAAATGTCCAGACCCTGGCCCGGAACAAAAAACACCACATTGAGGTGGTCATCGACCGGCTGGCGGTGAAGTCCGACGCCGCGTTTGAAAAACGGCTCACCGACTCCGTGGAAGCGGCCCTGAAATTGGGTGCAGGCCAGCTCATTGTCCACATGGTGGGCCGGGAAGATTTGAAAATGAGCGAGGCCCGCTCCTGCTGCGGTATTGCCTATCCCGAACTGACCCCCCAGATTTTTTCCTTTAACTCTCCGTTGGGCATGTGCCCGGACTGCAACGGTATCGGCACCCTTTTGGCCATTGATCCGGATAAGGTGGTTCCCGATCCCAACCTGTCCATCCGTGAGGGTGCAGTGATCCCCTGGAAAAATTATTTCATCAAGACTCCGCGGTTCAACAATGAAAATTCCTGGGGCAGGGGCCAGCTTCTGGCCATGGAGGAGCAGTGGGAAATTGATTTTGATGTGCCCTGGAAAAAGCTGCCCAAAAAACACCGGGATCTGCTGCTCTACGGCTCCGGCGATAAACAGATGACCGTGAGCTGGAACTCGTCAAAGATCCAGGGTCAATTTTCCCGCACCCACGAAGGCCTGATCCACACCCTGATGCGCCGGTACAGGAACACCCAGTCCGAACACCAGAAAAAGTATTATACCGATTTTATGACCGCCGCCATCTGTCCGGCATGCAAGGGGCGGCGGCTGCGGGATGAAATTCTGCATGTCAGGATAAATGGAAAATCCATTATAGATGTCACGGAGATGACCGTGAAAGAGGCCCATAACTTTATCTCTTCCCTTGAGCTGGCCGGCAGCAAAAAGCTCATCGCGGCTGAACTGCTCAAGGAGATCCGGGATCGTCTGGGCTTCCTGGTGAACGTGGGCCTGGATTATCTCTCCCTGGACCGGTCCGGTCCTACGCTGTCCGGCGGGGAATCCCAGCGTATCCGCCTGGCTTCCCAGGTGGGGTCTGAACTGACAGGGGTGCTTTATATCCTGGACGAGCCCTCCATCGGCCTTCACCAGAGAGACAACATCAAGTTGCTGTCCACGCTGAAACATCTGCGGGACATCGGCAACACCCTGCTCATTGTGGAGCATGACCAGGAGACCATGGAGGCCTCGGACTGGATTGTGGACATCGGCCCGGGTGCCGGCCACCTGGGCGGAGAAATTGTGGCCCAGGGCACACCTGAACAGATCCGGAAAAACCCGGTCTCCCTCACCGGTCAATTTTTAAGCGGACAAGAGAGTATTGCCGTGCCTGAAAAACGAAGAACGCCCGAAACCATGGGAAATAAATGGCTCACCATCCACGGGGCATGTGAAAACAACCTGGCCGACATCACAGCCAAAATACCCGTGGGGCTTTTAACGGCTGTCACCGGTGTGTCCGGGGCCGGTAAATCCACCCTGATCAACCAGATTCTCTACCCGGCTCTGGCGGTAAAACTGCACGGCTCCCAGATGAGTGTGGGAAAACATCAAAAGATCACCGGGCTGTCCCACATCAACAAGGTCATCAACATCGACCAGAAACCCATCGGCCGGACCCCGCGCAGCAATCCCGCCACATACACCAAGCTGTTTGATCCCATCCGGGACCTGTTTGCCATGCTGCCCGAATCCCAGTCCGGGGGGTATAAAAAAGGACGGTACTCCTTTAATGTCAAGGGGGGCCGGTGCGAGGCCTGCCGGGGCGACGGATATTTAAAGGTGGAGATGCACTTTCTGGCCGACGTGTTTGTGCCCTGCGACGTATGCCACGGCAAACGGTTCAACAAATCCACCCTGGAGATCAAGTATAAGGATCACTCCATTGCCGACGTGCTGGATCTCTCCGTAGTACAGGCCAGAGAGTTGTTTGACGCCCATCCCAAGATCACCAGAATTCTGGATACACTGGTGGATGTGGGGCTCTCCTATATCAAACTGGGCCAGGCCGCCACTACCCTGTCCGGCGGCGAAGCCCAGCGGGTCAAACTGGCCCGGGAGCTTGCCAGAAAGGACACCGGAGACACCCTTTATATTCTGGACGAGCCCACCACCGGGCTGCACTTCCAGGATATCCGCATGCTGCTCCAGGTCCTCCAGCGCCTCACCCATGCCGGGAACACAGTGGTGATCATTGAACATAATCTGGATGTGATTAAGACTGCAGACTGGATTATAGACATTGGTCCCGAGGGCGGCAGCGGCGGGGGGCGGATTGTGGCGGCCGGTCCGCCGGAAGATGTGGCTAAAGATCCCGGCAGCTACACCGGCCGGTATTTACTCCCCATCCTTAACCACGGCGGTTACAATCCTGCTCGACAGGCTGTTACAGAATGCTGATTTCCCCAGTTTCTGCGTTGGAGAAATAAATTTGGTCCTCGGAATAGTGCATGTATGCTTGAGGCCAAATTTATTTTTTTGCCTTGAACCTGGAAAAATTATCTATTCCGTAACAGCCTGTCGATAGGTTACGTTTTTTGCATCTTTTTTCGACAGGAACTGAAAATTTCGTAACTCG
>QKDP01000255.1 GCA_003252055.1 Desulfobacter postgatei
CAAAATTTGGTGTAAGCAAAAATAACTTATTTTCAATAACTTATGGTTAAAATAAACAAATGTAGTGCCATAAAGCACCATTTAAAAATCGTAACTTATTGAAACCACAATCAATCCAGCATCACTATCGAAAACTTGGGCTAAAAATTTTTCAATAAGGGTCTGGGCGTGGCGCTGGAGCGGCCAGTTTTCAGGGCTGAAAAAGCCAAACCGCCACATATGGCTCTTGATAAGATTGACCGCAAGGGCATCTACAAAATTAGACTTTCCGCTGCCAGGTACGCCGGTAACAATGGTCAGTTCCCCGGGCCGGACAGTGTAATACTCATCCCGGTTTGCCCAGCCAGTTTTTTCCCCGCCTTGAACCCCCTGGCTGTATTCATGCAAAACAATATCCGTGAGACTTGAAGGGTTCACTATGCCTTCAACCGGAAATGGCTTTGCATTTTCCAGGACTGCCTTTAATTCAGCCTGGCCATACTGCTTCAGAACATCGTTACAGTCCTTGCAGCCTGCAGGGTATCCGGGATACCGGGGAGGTCTCCCTATTTTTGGGGAGACTAAATCTAATTTTGGTGAAGATCTAAGCAATTCCCAGAAAATCAAACATAGGCCTCTTGCTTCCTATTTGCTTCCTGGAGAGATTTGTCAATAAAAAAAGGAGCGCCTTGAATTGGCTAACTCCTTGTTTTTATTGGTACCGGAGGTCGGACTTGAACCGACAAGGCCCGAAGGCCGGAGGATTTTGAGTCCTCTGCGTCTACCAATTCCACCACTCCGGCTTAGGCCACTTTTTTTAATGGAATTGTGCCTGCTTGTCAATCCCAAATCTACTGCCTAAATTTTTTCTTGACGCAACTTCCTTTAACTTGATATGGTGACAGAAAATTATAGCATTCCTAATTTGGCCTATGAATACTGAACGTTGTACCAAAATTTTTGTTTTTCAAAAGATTCCGTCCAGATGCCGGTTATTATTGCCCTGGTACTGGTTGTCACACTGGTGACAACGGTCCCGGGCCGGGCCGCACAAACCTATTCCCGTCCCGACCTTGTCCGTTTCCAGAGCCGCATTATAGATTATCGTTCCCGGATCAACCCGCGATTTAAAAAAAGGGTGCGTCCAAAGACCCGGCTGATCATTGTACATACTTCCGAACTGGAACTGGAAAGTACTTTAAGGGTGGTTTCCAGGGGGAAGCAGTTTAAAAACGGCCGGACCACACCCGGCGGGCATGCCAATTATGTTGTTGCCAGGAACGGGACGGTTTACCGGATTCTGGATAAAAATTACCGGGCTGACCATGCCGGTCTGTCCATGTGGAACGGGGTGTCTGATGTCAGCGATATCTCAGTGGGCATTGAATTTGTCGGCCACCACTATGCCCCCCTGACCTCAAGCCAGTACACGTCTGCGGGAATGCTGCTGTTTATCCTTAAACAGGTCTATGGCCTTCAAGATAATGACATTCTGACCCACAGTCAGATTGCATACGGCAGACCCAATCGATGGTTTCCCAAAAATCACAGAGGGCGCAAACGATGTGCGAAAAATTTTGACAGAATCCGGGCTGGGCTCGGGCCAACCTGGCCTTTTGATCCTGATGTTAGGGCTGGTCGCCTTACACAGGATACCATGCTGGCCCAAGTTTTTTATCCTGCTCCCGGTGCTGTTGTTTATACCGGGAAAAAGGCGTCCCAAGCCCTGGAATCCAATGTCATTTCAAAGCAGAATTCTGCCTGGTCCATTGCCGGTGAAGATTATGATGCTCCCAACACGGCCTACGTTCTACCAGATGGAAAAATCCTGGTCGGCGACAGGGTCGCCTCGAATTTGGGCTGGGACCGTCTGCCGGAAGGCACAAAGGTGCTGCTTAACCAGGAACCGGAACAAGTCCGTGAGCAGGCTAAAAGCATCATAAAGACCATTTCCGGGCGTATGACGGCCAGGTCCCATGCAGGCGGGGCTTACCATGCTGCCTCCACCATTTATTTTCTTCCCTCGAATCAAATTTTGAAGGGATGTGCGATTTCGGATTTGGATGATCTGCCGTCAGGCACCCGTCTGGTGGTGGGGTATAAAGGCCCTTTTATCATTAAAAAAAATAAAACTGCCTATGGGATAGCCGGTGCAAAGTTTAAAGATCCCGAAACCATTTACCATATTCCGGGCCGGGGCCCGGTCCAGGGCAACAGAATTCCGGATTTCAGCGATTTGCCTAGAGGGACAGGTGTTTACCTGCCAATTGCCGGTTAAAGCTATGAACCGGGGGAAAAAACATGGTATCGCAAAACATGGACTTATAAAGCCTGACGAGATCTGCCCGGGTGATAACTTCATCAATTACCTAACAGGCTCTTAGACTCCGTTATTCAGTTTGAAACGCAGATTAAAGAAAAAGCCTAAGTTCCTCCCATTGTTTCTTCTCAGATTTCTTTTCTAATATCTCGGTTCCGCTATAAAGCTCTTTTTTAGCGGAACCGGGCTGTTTTTTCAAAATAGTTTACCGCTATCGCCAGATTGACAGCATTAATGGTATCGTTATAATAAGGATCATTGAAAAATACGTTGACACAACAGAAAAAGGAAAAAAGGAATGAAAAAACTTTTATTTATACTGGGTTGTCTATTAGCTGTTAACCTTATCTTTTCCTGCGGAAAGAAAGAAGAGGATCATACAATTAAACTTGGGGTTGCCGGGGCACATTCAGGTGACCTTGCATCCTATGGACTCCCGTCGGTGAATGCTGCCAAGCTGGTTGTCAAAAAGATCAATGCCAACGGCGGTATTTTAGGCCGTCAGGTGGAACTGCTGATTGAAGACGATGTGTGTAAACCTGAAGTTGCCGGTAACACTGCAACCAAGCTGATTTCAGACGGTGTCAACGTTGTCATGGGCCATATCTGCTCCGGGGCAACCAAGGCGGCCCTGGGCATTTACAAGGAAGCCAAAGTCGTTACCATGTCTCCGTCTGCCACCAATCCGGATTTAACCTTGTCCGGCGACTATCCCAACTTTTTCAGAACCATCCCCCATGACGCCAAACAGGCCCAACTCCAGGTCAAATTTGCCACCCAAACCCTTAAAGCTAAAAATGTCGTTATCCTGCATGACAAAGGGGATTATGGCAAGGGCCAGGCGGAGCTTGCAAAAAAATACTTTGAGGAAGCCGGTGTGAATGTTCTGCTGTTTGAAGGGGTTACCCCGGGTGCTGTGGACTATTCGGCCATTGTTACCAAAGTGGAAAAACAGCATCCTGACCTGGTTGTCTGGGGCGGCTACCATCCTGAAGCCTCCAAGATCGTTACGCTGATGAGAAAACAGAGAATGGATACCCTGTTCATGGGTGCTGACGGTGTAAAGGATGATACGTTTATTAAGGTTGCCGGTAAGTATTCTGAAGGCGTCTATGCCACAGGCCCCAAGGATATTTCCGACAACCCCATGGCCAAAATGGCAAAGGAAGAACACCAGAAAGAGTTCGGTTCTGATCCTGGTGCTTTCTTTGACGCGGCATATGCGGCCACCCAGGCCCTGCTCAACGCTATTGAGAAAGCCGGTTCCACCGATTATGACAAGGTGGTTCAGGCTTTAAAAACCGAATATGTTGAGACTCCTTTGGGAAAAATCCGGTTTGACGAAAATGGTGACGCCACAGGTATCGGGTTTTCCGTATATAAAGTAGTCAATGGTCAGTTTGTTGAAGAAAAATAATTTAGATGGATTCTGAATTTTTTTTTAAACTGTTCCTGGGCGGGTTGACCCGGGGCAGCATCTATGCCTTGATTGCTTTGGGGTACACCATGGTGTACGGGATTATCGAACTGATTAACTTTGCCCATGGTGAAATCTATATGATTGGGGCCTTTACCGCGCTTATCATCTCCACGGTTTTGACCATGTCAGGCTTTCCTGCTTTGGCTGTGACGCTGATTGCAGCGGCGGCAGCGGTTTTTTATGCCTGCTGCTACGGGTATACCATGGAGAAAATCGCCTACAAACCCCTGCGAAACGCCCCCCGTCTGTCCGCTCTGATCAGCGCCATTGGCATGTCTTTGTTTCTTCAAAATTATGTGCTGCTTGCCCAGACATCGGATTTTTTGCCCTTTCCCAGTCTGATCCCTGATTTTGAATTCTGGGAACCCTATGCACATATCATGTCCGCCCCGGAGCTTGCCATTATTGTCACCACTGTCATCGTCATGATCGGGTTGACCTTTCTAATCAAGTTTACCTCGATCGGCAAGGCCATGCGCGCCACGTCCCAGGATAAGACCATGGCTATGCTGCTCGGTGTCAATGTCAACCGGGTCATCTCCTTTACCTTTATCATTGGGTCCGGCACTGCTGCCATCGGCGGCATGCTCATTGCTTCGCACATCGGTCAGATTAATTTTTACATGGGATTCATTGCCGGCATTAAAGCCTTTGTGGCAGCTGTTTTAGGGGGCATCGGCAGCATTCCGGGCGCTGTTTTAGGCTCCCTGGTCCTGGGATGGACTGAAAGTTTTTTCACCGGTTATATTTCCAGTGATTATGAAGATGTGTTTGCCTTTTTATTCCTGGTTCTGATCCTGATTTTCAGACCTTCCGGAATTCTGGGCCGCGCGGAAACCAAAAAAGTTTAATTGCAATGACTTGAAAATTACTGTTATGAATCTGTTACAAGAACTCAAACAATCCACCATTGCAGGGGTCTGGTTTATGTTCTTAACTTTCCCTCTTATGGTGATCAAGGTCAATACCGTGACCAAAACCATTGAGTGGCGCTGGTGGAATATGGCCTTTATCGGCATTGCCTTTTTTTTCCTGTCCGCCCTGTGGCGCTACATGCTTAAGCGCAAAGAGAAAAACACAGGTAAACTTGGCGCAAGTAAAAAAATATCTATTGGTAGAAGGCTGTTGGCAGAAAAACGGTTCTTTGTTCCCGTCATGGTCTTGCTAACAATTGCCACCCTGGCGTTTCCTCATTGCTTTTCCATGTACCAGACCAACATTATGATTTCAGCATTGATTTATGTGATGCTGGGACTAGGGCTGAACATCGTTGTCGGGCTTGCAGGCCTTCTGGATCTGGGATATGTGGCCTTTTTTGCCTCTGGTGCCTATGCCTATGCCCTGTTAAATCTGCATTTCGGCATGACCTTCTGGATGGTGCTGCCCCTGGGGGGGCTTCTGGGTGCGATTATGGGCATTATCCTGGGCTATCCCGTGCTTCGCCTGAGAGGCGACTACCTGGCCATTGTTACCCTGGGCTTTGGTGAAATCATCCGTCTGATACTTGAAAACTGGAATGAATTTTCCAAGGGCCCCAGCGGCATTGCCAATATCCCCAAACCCGGGCTGTTCGGGTTTGATCTGACGCTTCAGCAGCACTCCGTCTACCTGTATTATATTATTGTGGCCCTGGTTATTTTTACCATTTTCGTGATCAACCGTCTCCAGGACTCCCGGATCGGGCGGGCCTGGATCGCATTGAAAGATGATGAAATCGCCTGCCAGGCCATGGGCATTGACAAGGCCGCAACCAAACTGCGCGCCTTTGCTCTGGGTGCCACCTGGGCCGGCATGGGTGGCGTAGTTTTTGCCGCCAAGACCACATTTGTAAATCCGGCCAGTTTCACCATCTGGGAATCGGTCATTATTCTGTGTACCGTTGTGCTGGGCGGCATGGGCTCCATTGCCGGTGTTATTTCCGGCGCTTTGATGCTGATTCTTCTGCCTGAATATCTTCGGGCCGTATCCGAATACCGGATGATTGTTTTCGGCGCTGTTTTGGTGCTGATGATGGTCTTCAAGCCCGGCGGACTGATTGAAAACGTCAGAAAAACGTACCACTACAAAGAACACGAACATGCCACTGGGCAATAGCCATGAACAAACCCATTTTGGAAGTTAAAAATCTGACCATGGATTTCGGGGGGCTGCGGGCCATCAACAACCTGGACCTGAGCATCAGCCCGGGGGAGATTGCCGCGCTGATCGGTCCCAACGGTGCAGGAAAAACCACTTTTTTTAACTGTATTACAGGGATTTACACCCCCACCCAGGGGGATATCTTTATCCGGCCCACCGGGGATAATGCCTCCATGGAACGTATCAACGGGCTCAAACCCAACCTGGTGACCCGCAAGGGTTTGGCCCGGACATTTCAGAATATCCGGCTGTTTGAGTCCATGACAGTTCTGGAAAATGTAATGATCGGATGCTACCCCGTCACAAAAGCCGGTATCCTTGGCGCCATTTTCAGAGGCCCCGCCACCCGGGCCGAAGAGCAGTTTATCGTGGATAAAAGCTACGGGATTTTAAAAAAGATCGGTCTTGAAACATATGTGGATGAGCAGGCACTGAACCTGCCTTACGGTGCCCAGCGGCGCCTGGAGATTGCCCGGGCCATGGCCACGGATCCGTTTCTACTTCTCCTGGACGAACCTGCGGCCGGTATGAACCCCAAAGAGACCCAGGCCCTGAACGAATTGATCCTGCAGTTGAGAGACGAAGAGCGGATTGCCATCCTTTTAATTGAACACGACATGAAAGTGGTCATGTCCCTGTCTGAAAACATCTTTGTGGTGGATTACGGTAAAAAAATCGGCGAAGGCCCCCCTGACCAGATACTGAATAATCCGGTGGTGATCAAGGCTTACCTGGGAGAAGAGATAGATGCTTAAGATCAGAAATGTAGAAACCTATTACGGTAATATTCAGGCCTTAAAAAATATCAGCATGGATGTCCAGGAGAGCGAGATCATTACCCTGATCGGGGCCAACGGCGCCGGTAAATCCACAACCCTGATGACGCTGTGCGGGGTGGTGCCTGCCACCAGGGGCACCATTGAATTCCAGGGCCGGGATATCACCGGTATGCCCGCCGATCAAATCGCAGCGTTAGGCATCAGCCAGGTGCCGGAAGGTCGCAGGATTTTTCCCTATCTAACGGTCATGGAAAATCTGGACATGGGCACTTTTCTTAGAAAGGATAAAGATAAGATAAAAAAGGACCTAAAAGATGTATTTGCCCTGTTTCCCATTCTGGCTGATCGAAAGAACCAGCAGGGGGGCACCTTGAGCGGCGGAGAACAGCAGATGCTTGCCATTTCCCGGGCCATCATGAGCAACCCCAAACTGCTGCTGCTTGATGAACCTTCCCTGGGACTTGCACCCATTATCACCAAACAGATTTTCAATATTATAAAAAAAATCAACCAGGAATACAAAACCACCATATTTTTGGTGGAGCAGAACGCCAACCTGGCGCTAAAGGTAGCGGACCGGGGATATGTCATGGAGACCGGCACCATCACCATGACCGACACAGGAGAAAAACTTCTGGCCAACGAAGAGGTTAGAAAAGCATATCTTGGAATGTAAGATAAGGGAGTATTAACCCAATTGAATACACAAGACAAACTTTGCGCCCTGCGCAGGAATTTGGAAGCAGCCGGGGTGAGTGCCGTAATCATTCCCAATGCAGATCCCCATCAAAGCGAATACCTGGCCGGGCACTGGCAGGTCCTGAAATGGCTGACCGGGTTTTCTGGTTCTGCGGGCACAGCCGTGGTCACCCAGAAGACGGCCGGGATGTGGACGGATTTCCGTTATTGGATCCAGGCGGCTGCCCAGTTGGACAGCTTTGAGCTTTTCAGGCAGGGCGATACCGGTGTACCGTCCTTTGACACATGGCTGACCAATACGCTGTCCGCCGATGACCGCATCGCCCTGGACGGCAAAATGGTGTCTGCGGCCCAAGCCGGCCGTCTGAAAAAGAAATTTGCACAAAAAGGCATTATTGTGGACACCACCATGGACCTGATTTCCGATCTGTGGCTGGATAGACCACCCATGCCCCGGACCCCGGCATTTGAACTGGATGCCGTCTATGCCGGTGAAAGCCGGAAAGAGAAATTTTCTCGTATACGAAAAAAAATGGCAGATTACAATGCGGACTGCCATGTGATGGCAGTGCTGGACGATATTGCCTGGACCTTTAATCTGAGGGGTGAAGATATTCACACCAATCCGGTGAACCTTTCCTTTGCCCTGATTACCATGGATAAAATCAGTTTATTCATTGATCCGGCCAAGGTGAGTCCGGCACTTGGGACAGCTCTTGAAGAGGATGGCGTTGCATTGTTTGATTACAATACTTTTTATAGTGTTATTCAGAACCTGGACAAAAACACCAGGGTGCTGCTTGATCCCGAAAGGGTCTCGGATTTTATCTACCATGCCATAGACAGTCGCTCGGATATCATTGAGGCGTCCAACCCTTCGGCCATGTTTAAATGCGTGAAAAATAAAGTTGAAATCTCCCATATCCGTGAGACTGCGGTCAAGGACGGTCGGGCCGTAGTCAATTTCCTGCATTGGCTTTGCACAAGCGATGCGCCCAAAACTGAAATTTCAGCGGCTGAACAGCTTTTGACCTTCCGCAAAGAACAGAACGCCTTTATCCATCCCTCCTTTGATTCCATTATGGCGTTTAAGGAACATTCCGCCATCTGCCATTACAGTGCACAACCAGATACAGATCTGCCCTTAAGTCCTGATGCCATGTTTCTGACCGATTCCGGGGGCAATTACCTAACCGGTACCACGGACATTACACGCACCGTGCACTTAGGATCAGCGACAAGTCAGGAAATCCGGGATTACACCCTGGTACTCAAAGCCCATATTGCCGTTGCAACGGCGCGCTTTCCCACCACTGCCAGGGGATACCAGATAGACGCCATGGCCCGCCGGCACCTATGGCAGCAGGGACTTGACTTCGGCCATGGTACAGGCCACGGGGTAGGGTTTTTCCTTTGTGTACACGAAGGACCTGCACGGTTAAGCACACTGCCCGTGGATATCGCGCTTAGGCCCGGCATGATTTTGACCAACGAACCAGGCCTTTACCGGGAAGGCCAATACGGGATTCGGCTTGAAAATATGGTTCTGGTGATCAAGGACAGGGACACCCAGTTCGGCAGTTTTTTAAAGTTTGAGAACATGACTTTCTGCCATTTTGAGCGTAGCCTTATGAATAAAACCATGCTGAGTTTAGCGGAGATCAACTGGGTTAATAGGTATCACCAGATGGTTTATGACCGGCTGGCGCCGGGACTGGACACGCCGGTCCGGCAGTGGCTCAAGGAAAAGACAAAAATTCTTTAACAGGAATTTTAACTTTCAAGGAACAGATCCAGTAACGCCTTGGGGTCATCTTTGATAATGAGTTTTGCTTGTGTCCCTTTTCTGATGAAGCCATGGTTGACGCCATGCTGCATAAACGCATTCAAATGATCATAATACCCAGCCACGTTGAGTAATGCGCATGGTTTTTCATGAAACCCGATCTGGGACCAGGTCAGTACTTCAAAAAGTTCTTCCATGGTGCCGATACCGCCGGGAAGAGCAATGAATCCGTCCGACAGATCAGCCATCATGGATTTTCTTTCATGCATGGAATCCACAACCACAAGTTCTGTTAAGCCGGTATGGCTGATTTCCCTGTTGAGCAAAAACTCAGGGATGACGCCTGTGACCCTGCCACCACCTTTGAGAACGGTGTCAGCCAGCTTGCCCATGAGCCCCACGCTGGCCCCGCCGTAAACAAGATCAAGACCTTTTTCCAGCATGACACAGCCAAGGGCGGCTGCGGCTTGTTTGTATTCGGGACGGGCCCCGTCACTGGAACCGCAGTAAACACATATTTTTTTCATTTTTTATTTTACTACTGACATTCCCATAAAATAGATGCATCCGGTGGGACATTTTTCCATGGCCTTCATGGCCTCTTCACGTTTTGGAGATGAATAGTCATCATAATTGCATTTAGAGAGATTGTCTGAAATAGTGAAGAGGTCAGACTCCTTTGCACAGGCTTTGCATCCAACGCATGCATTGTTGCACACGGCTTTGGCATCCTTTGCCTTGTCTTTATTGGAGCAGGCCACCACAGGTATGGTTTCTTCCCTGAATCCTTCAACGGAGATGATACCTCTCGGGCAGACCTTGGTGCAGGCACCGCAGCCAACACATTTTTTATAGTCCACCCGGGCAAGGCCGTCTATGATATGGATGGCGTCGTAATTGCAGGCCTGGACACAGTCGCCAAACCCAAGGCACCCAAAGGTGCAGCCCTGGACGCCTGCCACCTGGTGGGCAGATGCGCACCGCTGTTCACCCATGTATCGGGTAAGCCCTAAACGACTGGGCAACGGCGCGTTGCAATGGACGATGGCATACAAGGGCACCATGTCGCCCACTTCGACACCCATGATACCGGCGATCTCTTTGGCGCAGGCCGCGCCGCCCACCGTGCATTTGTTGACAGGATCATTGTCCATGACAATGGCGAGCGCATAGTCGCTGCACCCAAGATAACCGCATCCCCCGCAGTTTACACCGGGAAGAGCTTCACTGACCGCCTCAACTTTTGGGTCCACCTTAACCATAAATTTTTTATTGGCCCATCCCAGGATATAGGAAAATATCACAGCCATAACCAGCATGCTTGCGCCGGCAATACCAAGGGAAATCATCATGGCATTATCACTCCCCGGGTGTTGCAGTCTTTAATATCGAGCAGGGCAACACTATCCGTTTGCTCTATCACCTGAGAAACATGGGGCGAAGGCTTTAATGCCTTTTTAACGCCTGAATCCACACCGGTAAACCCCATGAAGGCAATGGCCAGAATCCCCCCGATGACCAGGGTAATGGCTGCCCCTTCAAAGGGCTTGGGAATATCGCAAAGTTCCAATTCTTCCCGGATACCCGCCATAATCACAATGGCAATGGTGAATCCCAGTCCGCCAAAAAGGGCCAGGGTCATGGCTTTGCCCAAGTCCCACACCTCTTTGGGATTGTCAACGCCCGCCACATGGCTCATGATAGTCAGGCAGGCAAAAAGGATGGCACAATTGGTCGTAATCAAAGGCAGAAACACCCCGAAGGACCGGTAAAGCGGCGGAAAAAATTTTCTGACATACATCTCCACAAACTGAACCGAAGAGGCAATGGCAAAAATATATACAATGTAACTGAGCACGGTTAGATCAATTTGGGCGGCTGCTTCGGGCGTGGTAAAGAAACCGGCAATAAAGGTTGACACCGGTGCGCCTGGAATCAGTACGAAAACGGTGATGCCCCAGGAGAGAAAGGCTGCAATACTCATGACAAAGGTCACGGCGCATCCCATGCCAAAGGCCATGTCAACCTTTTTGGACACCCCCACAAACGGGCAGATACCCACAAAGTAATAAAATATAAAGTTGTTAATTATCGATGCTGACAGGGCAATCAGCAGGATATCCACAAAATAGTCCATTAGACTCGCCTCAATATGTTATAAAGTCAATTACGGGATTGTTCCCGTTTAAAATCAATATAGTTCACCAGTCCCAGCAGCAGCCCCAGTGTAATAAATGCACCCGGGGGCAGTACCATGATGACCCAGTCCGGCCAGCATGCCGGCAGGACCCTGAATCCCAGGAGCATGCCGGTGCCTAAAATCTCACGGATGGCGGCAATACTGGCCAGCGCCAGGCCGAACCCGATGGACTGGCCCAAGGCATCAGCCGCGGCAATAACCACATTCTGCTTGGATGCACACACCTCGCACCGGCAGATGATAATACAGTTCACAATGATCAAAGGGATATAGGGGCCAAGGGTTTTACTCATCTGGAACATGTAGGCAGCCAAGGCCCTATCCGCCACGGTTACAAAGGTGGCAATGGTCAGGGTAAAGACCACGATCCGCAGATGGGGCGTTAACAGGTTTCGGATCAGGCTGATCACGACATTGGCGCACACCAGAACAAAGGCCACACAAACGGCCATGGTCAGCGCCGATTTCATACCATTGGTAACAGCCAGGGTGGCACATAGCCCAAGAAGCTGCCGGTAAACCGGGTTCTCGGGTAAAATCCCCTGTACAAATCTCTCCATAGCTGTAGGTTGATCAGCCATCAGGAACGCTCCTTATTTTTACCGGGTTCCTCAGTTTGAAGCGCCGGGCTTTTGTTATTATCAGGACCGTCAGTGACTTGAAGCTGGGATGCCACATTGGCAACGGTCGTATTCACGATACCGGTCACACTTCTTGAAGAGATGGTGGCACCGGAAATGGCATCAATCTCATCTTCTTTGGCCCCACCCCCTTTGACAACGGAAAGGGTTTTTTCCGTGGATTTATCTTTGAACTGGCCCCGCCAGGCATCTTCCAGAATCTTAGCGCCCAAGCCGGGCGTCTCTTTCTGGTCCAAAACAAAAAGCCCTGTAATGCTTTTGCCCTGGGCATCAAGTCCCACCAGCAGCTCAAGCTTATCCGCATATCCCTGGCCATCGGCTTTGACCACATGCCCGACCATTTTCCCTTCCGGAAGCCAGGCATCATACACGGTGTAGAATTTGGTGGTTCCGTTTTTCTTTACTTCAATCACCCGTGATTTGATAGTAAGCGTCTGGTTTCCGGCGGCAAGCTCGGCAGCCAGATCCTCTCCAAGCACCAGCACGGGAATTTTTGCCATGGTTTCTTTGACCTTGTTCGCCTCAATCACGGGCCCAAGCTTTGTCTGAATGCCGGCAAGGGCAGTACCGAACAGGGTGGCAAGGAGAAGTACCAGCCAAGCCTGGGCCAGGTTACTGTTTTTAAATGACATTATATCAGGCCTCCCTTTGTCCCATGGGCTGGGGAATGGTCCAGCGGTTGATCAGCGGGGTCATGGCATTCATTATCAGCACGGCAAACATCACACCTTCCGGATAACCGGAAAACAGGCGGATCACCATGATCAGACACCCGGTACCCACGCCGAAAATCATTTTCCCTTTAGCAGTTAACGGAGATGTCACGGGATCCGTGGCAATGAAAAAAGCACCGAACATCAGTGCGCCTGCAAACAAATGGTGCAGCAGGAACAGCCCGCGATATCCCCCTGCGATGTCCGTAATCCCTGCGATCAGGGCAACGGTTACCAGAATGCTTGCAGGAATCTGCCAGGAAGCGGTTTTTCTGTAAATCAGATAGAGTCCCCCTAAAATGCAGGCAATGGCACTGACCTCACCCACAGACCCGTTGGTAACACCCATAAACAATGGCGCAATACCGGTTTGGACACCATTGAACTTCAATGCGCTCAAAGGTGTTGCCCCGGACACGGCATCCACCAGCCCTGTTACATTTTCATAGGCACCCGCTCCCATGAGCTGGGCAAAGGCAATCATGACAAAAGCCCGTCCCACCATGGCAGGGTTGAATATATTCATGCCAACGCCGCCGAATATGATCTTGCCGATCCCGATACCGACTACCGAGGCTAAGCCCCCCACAAACCAGGGGGCTGACCCCGGCATGGAAAGGCCTAAAATGATGCCTGTAACCATGGCGGAGCAATCTTTTAACGTAAAAGATTTTCCCCTCATGCGGACAAAGAGATATTCTGCCGCAAGGCAGGCAACCACACAGACGATAACCTGTTTAAGGGCATAGAACCGGAATAAATAAAGAGCTACGACAATGGCAGGTGACAGCCCAAGGATCACATCGATCATCATCCTGTGCGTGCCGGCCCTGCTATCTGAAATATGCGGGGACGGGGCCACGCTGATGAAGGGCGGCTTTCGCCCGGGCCCGTCTTCAGGCGACAGGGCTGAATCTATCTGTCTATTTGTGTGTGACACGTTTTGTTCCTTGTAACAATTAATCTGTATTTTCAAATCAATCCGGGTTTAATCGGATCAGTTGTTTTATTCTTCAAGTGCCTGCGACAGCAAAAGTTACTATCCAAAGCCGATTTCAGACCGGAAATTAGCGGCGTTCCCAAGCGTTTAGCTGCACTTTGCCCTCACGAATCAGCTGGACCAGGTTCAGTTTTGCCGGACATACATAGGAGCAGCTCCCGCATTCAACACAGGCACGAATATGGTACTGGCCGGCAAGCTCGGGCTTTTTATATCGGGCTGCCAGCGCCAGCCTTGTGGGCACAAGGTTCATGGGACAGGCATCAACACAGCGCCCGCAGCGTACGCAATGGGTCTCTTCTGCCTTGCGGACCTCATCATGGGTAAGCACCGTTAGCCCTGATGTACCCTTGGTTACGGGGGCAGAGAGATCTGAAAATGAAAATCCCATCATGGGGCCGCCGGAAATGATCCGGGCCGCATTCGGCGTCAGGCCTCCGCAAAAGTCGACCACCTCGGCCAAAGAGACACCGATGGGCACAAAAATATTCTTTGGATTGCAGATACCACGGCCGGAAACGGTGATCACCCTGTGTGTGAGAGGCGTATCCTTGATAATGCTGCGGGCAACTGCGGCCATGGTTTGCACGTTACTTACGGCAACACCCGCATCAGCCGGCAGGCCACCCAACGGAATATTAAGGCCAACCACTGCTTTTACAAGCTGTTTTTCACTGCCCTGGGGGTATTTGGTCTTAAGCACGGCAACCTGCACCACTGTATGCTGAGCCGCATATTGGAGGTGTCTTATTGCCTCGGGCTTATTATCTTCAACACAGATAACAATCTCCCTGGCTGAAACAGCCCTGCCCGTCAAAAGCGCGCCGGTTACGATAACCTGTGGTGCCTCAACCATAAGTCTGTAGTCACAGGTCAGGTATGGCTCGCACTCACATCCGTTCACGATTAAGGTATCAATCACCCGGGTATCATTGGGCATTACCTTGACATGGGTGGGGAACGCGGCCCCGCCCAACCCCACGATGCCGGACGCCTGAATCTTTTTCACAATGTCCATGGGCGCAAATTCTGAAAAGCCGTCCATAGGCCATTGCGAGAACTTTACCTCTTCCCAGATTCTTTCCGGCGGGATCTGCTCCCCTTCGGCCTGGATGGTGATGGCGTCAACACGTCTGCCGTTGGGCAGGGTTACCATTGCATTTCTTTTAACTTTTCCGGCAATTGGGGAATGAAGTGAGGCAGAAACAAAGGCCTCTCCCTTACCAACCATCTGCCCGTAACTGACCGTTTCTCCAGACTTGACAATCTGCTTGCTGGGCACCCCAAGATGCTGAAGCAGCGGCAGCGTCACTGTCATAGGTGTTTCCATCACTTCGACAGCCATGTTGGCGGACAATTCTTTATAATCCGGAGGATGAACCCCATGGGGAAAACTGCCGGTTCCCGGAAATCCTTTTAATCTAAATAAACCCATAAATTCCTGTACACCTTGTTTCTGATCTACCTATACAGCACCTAAGAGCCAGTATCTAAAAAAGTCCATACAAAAATGCAGACTTCCAGACTTTTTAATTTTTATCAAGCCAAAAATTAAAAAATAGCTAATTTTTCTTGGCTCTGTCATGAATTTATATTATTTTGGTACAGTCTTTGGTTATACACCCCATGTAATAACCAATCAATGTTGTTGACTTAACAGAAAGTTAAACCATTAAATTCAAAAAATTTAAATCATAGGAAAAAAAATAGGAAAAAAATGGGAACCATACTGATTGTTTATTCATCCAGGGTAAATGAAACAAAGGGAATAGCTGAATTAATCGCAGAGGGCGCTCGTCAGACAGGGCACCAGGTGCAGATTAAAACCGCTGAAGAGATAAACACTGAAAAAGATTTAGCAGGGTTCGATGCCTATGTATTCGGTTCCCCCACCTATCACGGGGACATGCTGCCTTCCATGAAACAGGTTTTATTCATGGCTGAACGCGCACAGTTGAAGGGCAAACCGGGTGGTGCCTTTGGTGCCTATGGATGGAGTGGAGAGGCCAATAAAAGAATATTTGACACAATGAACTATATTTGTAAAATGAAAATGGCATCCGGCCCTTTGATGGTCAAAGCCTCCTGGGTCGAAGACGGCGTTGAAACAGCCCAGGCCTACGGAAAAGAGATTGCAGAAATGATATAGTGTTTAAACAGGCTCGAAACGGTGGTTAAGCAGAAAAGCTACCAGTCTATGGGAAAATAATCCTTTAAAAATTTTCCACACCAATGTTTTCCTGTTAAAATGCCGTGGAAAAAAGGGTCGCAAATCCGGGCTGCCCCGTCCACAATATCCAAAGGGGGCTGGAAATCGTGGCGTTCCTGTTTTAATTTGGCAAGGCGTGCCGGATCCTCATCTGTGACCCAGCCGGTATCCACGGCATTGATGTAAATGCCGTCTTTGGAAAGATCTTCGGCAGCCGTGTGCGTGAGCATGTTTAACGCTGCCTTGGCCATATTGGTATGCGGATGGCGGCTGCCCTTTTTAAAGCGAAGGAATTTGCCCTCCATGGCCGAGACATTGACAATGTGTTTTTGACCGGTAAAATCTGCTTTCATCATCTGGGCCAGGCGGTTGCACAAAACAAAGGGGGCCACATTGTTGACCAGCTGAATTTCCAGCATCTCTGCAGTTTCAATTTCTCCCAGTTTCAGCCGCCAGGAGTTGGTTTTCCGAAGATCCACCTGCTGGAGATCGGCATCCAGCGCCTTTTCCGGAAATACCTGGGGCGCATCAATACTTTGGTCATAGGCATAGGGAATCTGGGAGAGCTGGGCAGACTGCCGCAACCCGATGCCGGGGGCTGCGCCGTTCCAGGAGACCGGCAACATGCCTTCGCCGCCCACATCATGGGGCCGGCCTGTCAACAGGCGATCCACGCAGTCCCGGTAATGACCTAAAAGCATTGCTGCCTCTGGGGATAAAGATGAAATATCTTTTTGTTCGGTGTTCATCAAATGGGCATAAAATCCGGGTGGACGTCGAACGGTCTGGGCCGCATTATTGATCAAAATATCAAGACGCGGGTATGTCTGCTTGATATGATCACAGAACAGCTC
>QKDP01000163.1 GCA_003252055.1 Desulfobacter postgatei
ACAGCCTTGATCGCCGAGCAGACCGGATACACCCGGGACATGCTGGAACCGGATCTGGATCTGGAAGCGGACTTGGGCATTGACACGGTCAAGCAGGTGGAGACATTCGGCAAGATCACCAAGTCCTTCGGACTGACCGTACCCGAGGATATCAGTCTTTCAGAACTGAACACCATACGAAAAATTGCCGAGTATATCGGCAGCCAGATTCAGACGACTGACGCCCCGGAACAGCCCGCCTCCGGTACGGTTGCCCAGGAACCTGCTTCAGGTGCCGGAACCGGCCCGGACATCATGAATGAAATCACAGCCTTGATCGCCGAGCAGACCGGATACACCCGGGACATGCTGGAACCGGATCTGGATCTGGAAGCAGATCTGGGCATTGATACGGTAAAGCAGGTGGAGACCTTTGGCAAGATCACCAAGTCCTTTGGTTTGACTGTACCCGAGGATATCAGTCTTGCGGAACTGAACACCATACGAAAAATTGCCGAGTATATCGGCAGCCGAATTCAGACCGAGGGCACCCCTAAACAACCTGAATCCGGCACGGTTGCCCAGGAACCTGCTTCAGGTGCCGCCAGCGGGGCCGACATCACAGATGAAATCACAGCCATGATCGCCGAACAGACCGGTTATACCCGGGACATGCTGGAACCGGACCTGGACCTGGAAGCAGATCTGGGCATTGATACGGTCAAGCAGGTGGAGACATTCGGCAAAATCACCAAAGAATACGGCCTGTCTGTTCCCGAGGATATCAATCTTTCTGAATTGAACACCATCAGGAAAATCAGTGAATATATACAGGCCGAACTCGCAGGGGATCGCAACGACAACCCAGAAACCCCACCCACGCCTGAAGCCCCCGGCGCCCAGGCAAGCCAGACCCCGATTGAATCGGGTCAACCGGCTCAATCAGGTCAACCGGGAATTCAACGCTATACCTTTGGATTGCGCAAACTGGCCGGCCCTGCACCAAGCACCCTTAATTTTGAGGGGCAGACTTATTTGATCACCATGGACAAACAGGGGTTTGGCCGGGCTGTGGCTGACCTGATCAAAGAAAACAAAGGGCAGGTAATCTGTGTGGGCACCAGTGAAGAAGATGATTACACCGTTGATTTAAACACGCTTGAACGTGCCGAAGAAGTCATCTCCCGGATCAAAGCCGACCATGAGGGTATTTCCGGAATCTTTTTCCTTCATCCTTTGGATTTTGCCATGGACCCAGGTGAGAACCTGGCGGAAGAGAGCGCATCCGTCAAATTTTTATTCCTGTTGTGCAAGGCATTCGGCAGCCGGCTGGATCAATCCCGCGGCCGGCTGGCTGCCCTATCGGTCCAGTCCGCCCTGGCCCGTTTCAAGGAACCGGCCCCGGATCAAATTTTTCCTGTGTTCAGCGGCATTTCAGGCCTGCTGAAAACCGTATCCAAGGAGTACCCGGGAACAGGGGTGAAACTTGTGGAGTTCATGGATAAACATGATCTTTCCGATATCACCCAGGCAGCAGCCCTGTTTATGGACGAAGTTTTCAGTATCAGCACCCGCCTGGAGGTGGGACTTGAAAAGGGTTTAAGATTCGGTATCCGGGCAAAAACCGGTAGTTCCCAAAAACCACAGCCCCAAGGGCAAGACACGGCTGTTATAAAAAACAATGATACCTTGCTGGTCACAGGCGGTGCTGCGGGTATCACCTATGAACTGCTCAAGGCAGTTGCCATGCCGGACATGAACCTGGTTATTTTAGGACGCAGCCGGGTGGAAGATGAATTGGAAATTCCTGTGACCGATGCCATGGATGACACACAAATCATGGCCGCACTCAAGTCCATACATCCCAAAGCCAAACCTGTGGAGCTGAAAAACAGAACAGCCGGACTTCGGCGCATTCTTAACGCCCGGGAAAATCTGGTCCAACTGCGTACCCAGGTAAAGGCAGTGGATTACCATGCCGTGGATGTCACTGATCCCAACGCCGTTCTAAAGGCGACCAGCCAATACGACCGTATTGACGGGGTGATTCATGCCGCAGGTGTGGACCGAAGCATTATGATTGAAAAAAAATCCATGGATGATTTCAATCTGGTTTTTGACACCAAGGTCAAAGGGATGGCCAATGTACTGGCAGCCATTGAAAACAAAAACTGCCGGTATATCATCGGTTTTTCATCCATCACAGCCAGATTCGGCAATGAGGCCCAGTCAGACTACACCGCAGGAAACGACATGATGGGGGCCATGATACAGGCAAGCGCCCTGAAAACACCGGACCTGACCTACAAAGTTTTTGACTGGACCGCCTGGGCCGAAATCGGGATGGCTGCCCAAGGCACCATTGAAGCCGTGCTAAAGGAAAAAGGTATTGCCTTTCTTCCGGTGACCCAGGGGATCCGCTTTTTCCAGGAAGAGTTGCATAATCCGATCAGCAATGAAATCCTGATTGGTGCGCCCCCGGAAAAAAATCCAGCCGCATTTGACCCGGACGGCCTGCTTGCCATAGGTCCGTTCCTGGACACCGTGGAAGAGGATGCCACCCGGAACAGGCTGAAATTCAAACGCCTTCTGGAAGCAGACAGGGATCTTTTTCTTTTCGACCACGAGAGAAAAGGCGTGCCTCTGTTTTTAGGGGCAACGGGTTTGGAAACCATGGCTGAAGCGGCCCTGGAGTGCAGCGGTGGTCAAGGACGCATCCTTGAGGTCTGTGATTTTAAAATCCCCTATGGCATCAAATTGTTAAAAAACCGTCCCAAAGACATTGAAATTTATGCTGAAAAAGATGCGGACGGCTTAATAACAACCGAGATCCACTCTGTTTTCACCCCCCCGGGAGGCAAAGCCCCTGTTCAGGACACCCTGCATTACCAGGGCAAGTTTAAAATCGGTACAGATTCGCCTGACCTGGATGAGGTACCCACCCCGGCACTGTCAGAATTCAAGATCGACGCCGGGTGGCAGGAACAGATCTACCACCCGGAGCGCCTGTTCATGGACGGGCTGTTCCGCTCCGTGGATCAGTTGGCCGCCCTGGACCAGGATAGCCTGGTTACCGTGGTTCAATGGCGGCCCGGACGCGAATTTTTTAAAGGCCAGGCCTATCCTGAATTTGCCACACCTGTGGTGATCATGGATGCCGTGTTCCAAACCGGCGGCATACTGGAGTTCTTCACCAGTGCAGACGTGATGCTGCCCTATGCCATTCGCAAGGTCTCATTTGCAGGGACGGTGCTGCCCAATACGCCCTATTTCTGCGTGACCCGGCGTATGGCCCAGGACAGTGACACCAAAACATATCATATGCAGCTGGCAGATCCTTCGGGCCGTGTGATCATAGATATCAAGGATTTTCAAATGGTCCGGGTGGATCACCTGACCGAAGAGAACCGTCCTGCTATGCCCATGCTAAATGAGGCAACAGCCTGATGGTCGGTTAGATGCAACGCATGCGCCTGCTGTTCCGGGAACAGGGCATTCATTTTTGCCTTGTACACATCCCGGCAATGCTCAAGGCGTTATTACCCCAAGCAGCCGGGCCTGGTTACCAGACCAGGCCCGGCTGCCGATTCCGTCCGGATCAGTTTGCACAACCTGTGCTATCCCCGGCTGAACTCAATGGGCTGAATCAATTGTTTGCCCTGAAAAAGCAGGTGGAACGTCTGGCCGGACGATGGGCGGTAAAAAACCTTGTCATGCAGGAGACAGGGCTCTGCCCGGATGCAATTGAGATACATAATGACGCATCCGGGGCACCCGCCCTGGCCCCAGCCTTTGATTATGCCATATCCATTACACACTCAGGTGATTACGCCCTGGCCGCCGCCCTGGGCGGAAAAGCCAATGCCCTGGGCGTTGATATGGAGACCGTAAGCCCTGTGGATATCCCTGCCCTTTTACACGCCGGATTTTCCCGAAAAGAACAACGTGTATATGCCGAGGCAGACCTTGAAACCATCCTGAAAATCTGGACCATCAAAGAAGCCTTCCTCAAATACCGGAGAACCGGGTTAAAAAGCCCTGCAAAAAAAATCGAATGGCTGGATGAGACCTTGTATGAAAATAACGGCCCCATTGACGACGCTCTCGTAAAATCATACCAGCGGGATAAAATTATTTTCTCGGTTGTCTTTCCAGAGGTATAATTTTTACTTTTACAAAGTATCAATTATCTTTTATTCTTATCATAAAGAACGGGCTGTTTATCAAATCCAAAACGGATTGGCACACCCCAAAATATAACTTACAGCATACCGCACAAAAGCCCATCCTTCCAACCCCGCCCCAAAGAACCGATAAACAGCCCGGTTCTTTTTTTCCTCT
>QKDP01000171.1 GCA_003252055.1 Desulfobacter postgatei
TCCCCCATGCCCATGAACACGATATTGGACAGGGACAGAGGTTCCATGCCCTGTTGGGCCACAAACCTTCGGCCATCCCGGATCTGACCTAAAATCTCTCCCATGGTCAGATTTCTTTTAAACCCGGTTTTGGCGGTCAGGCAGAACTTGCAGTTCATGGCACATCCGACCTGGGTGGACACACAAAGGGTATAATGGTCTTTTTCGGGTATGAGCACGCTCTCCACATACTCCCCGTCCGCCAGCCGGTGCAAAAACTTCTTTGTGGCATCAACAGAAGTTTCCATGTTTTCCAGTTCCAGGGTTCCCAGGGAAAAATGTTCGGCCAACTCCCCCCGCAGTGCTTTGCCCAGGTCGGTCATCTCTTCGAAGCTGCCGGCAAGCTTCAGGTAGAGCCACTTGAACACCTGGTCCGCCCTGAAGCGTTGTATTCCCTTATTTTCAAACCATTCACCCAGATCCTGCCGGGTAAAATCCAGTATATCTTTCATTGTACGCACCTGCATAATTTTTTATTTTCTTGACATTACACGGATTATTTATTAAATTCAACGATTTGATTTGACACTGAGAAAAAGGTTATCTTGCACATGTTTGACAATTTAAGCGACCGGCTGGATTCTGTTTTTAAGAAGCTGAAAGGACACGGGACCCTTACCGAGAAAAACATCGAAGACGGCTTAAAACAAGTCAGATTGGCACTTCTGGAAGCCGATGTCAATTATAAGGTTGCAAAAAATGTCATTTCAGATATAAAGGCCCGAGCCCTTGGCCAGGAGGTCATGCGAAGTCTGACCCCGGGTCAGCAGGTCATCAAGATTGTAAATGAAGAATTTACAAAAATGATGGGTGCCACCCACCAGGAACTGAACTTTGCCGCCACCGGGGCAACGTCCATCATGCTGGTGGGGCTGCAGGGTTCCGGCAAGACGACCACAGCGGGGAAGCTGGCGCGCTTTTTGCGCAAAATCGGCAGAAAGCCCTATCTTGTGCCTGTGGATGTGTACCGCCCGGCCGCCATAGACCAGTTGACCACGCTGGGCAAACAGATGGATGTGCCGGTGTTTGCATCCACAACCGACATGAAGCCGCTCAAGATCTGCCAGGATGCAAAGCTTGCCGCAAGGGAGCTTGGCTGTGATACCCTGCTCATTGACACCGCAGGGCGATTGCACTTGGATGACGTGCTCATGGCCGAGCTTGAAGAGATCAAAAAGGGCATCAACCCGGCAGAAATTCTTCTGGTGGCAGATGCCATGACCGGTCAGGATGCGGTGAACATAGCCGGTGAATTCGACAAGCGGCTGGATATTTCAGGCTTTGTGCTGACCAAGATGGACGGTGATGCCAGAGGCGGTGCGGCAATGTCCATCAAAGCGGTGACAGGCAAACCGTTAAAATTCATCGGTGTGGGTGAAAAGTCCACGGCACTTGAGCCCTTTCATCCGGACCGCATGGCTTCCAGGATTCTGGGCATGGGAGACACCCTGTCTTTTATTGAGAAGGCAGTGGAGGCGGTTGACCAGAAAGAGGCCCAGGCCCTTGAAAAAAAACTGAGGCAAAACCAGTTTACCCTGGATGATTTTAAAAACCAGATGCAGCAGGTTCGCAAAATGGGATCCATAAAGGATCTTTTAGGCATGCTGCCCGGGGTGAATAAAAAGATGCTCAAAGATTTGAACATCAGTGACAAGGAATTTGTAAAAATAGAGGCAATTATCAGCTCCATGACCCCCGAGGAACGGGCCAAACACGCAATCATCAAAGCATCGCGTAAAAAAAGGATTGCCCTTGGCTCGGGAACATCGGTTCAGGATGTGAATAAACTGCTTAAAAGCTATACCCAGTCCATGAAAATGGTGAAAAAATTTAATAAAGGCGGCGTGAAATCCCTTCGGGGCATGCTTCCGTTTTAAGGAGACAACAAAGACCATGGCAGTAAAACTCAGACTTACCCGTAAAGGCACCAAAAAGAAACCCTTTTACAGAATCGTTGCCGCCGATATCCAGGCACCCAGGGACGGTAAATTCCTTGAAGCCGTCGGCACCTATGATCCCATGCAGAATCCTGCCGTCATCACCCTGAAACAGGACCGGGTGCAGTACTGGCTGGAACAGGGTGCAAAACCCACCACAACGGTGAAAAGTATCCTTAAAAAACAGAGCACTGAAAGCGCCCCCGCTTAGCTTAGGGACCTTTTTAAGAAACAAAAACCGGATACACCCTGGAAGCCGCCGGGCCTTTTATATCATTGATTAGGAGATGTTTTTATGAAAGAGCTGATTGAGTATTTAGCAAAGGCATTGGTAGACAATCCTGATGAGGTTCAGGTATCTGAAGTGACAGGAGACCAGACTTCGGTGCTTGAACTCAAGGTGGCAAAGGAAGACCTGGGCAAAGTTATTGGTAAACAGGGCAGATCAGCCAGGGCCATGAGAACCATCCTGAGCGCCGCAGCCACAAAATTGAAAAAGCGCACGGTGTTGGAAATCATTGAGTAGTTCCTATGGCGTCAATTCCTAAGGAGTCAGGGGATACCTTGCTGACCATTGGCAAGGTCACTGGCGTTCACGGCCTTGGGGGCAACCTGAAAGTGCTGTCCTGGGCCCAGTCACCCGACACCTTTACCCAGGGGCTTGTTGTGGTGCTCAAAGATGAGAATGAGACCCTGGACCCTGGCCGGGAATATGTAATTCGCCGGACCGGCAGGTATAAAAAAGGGGTGCTTTTAAGCCTTGAAGGCGTCAGTACCCGGGAAGCCTCGGAATCCCTTGTGGGAAAGCTTGTCCTGATTGATAAAACCAGCCTGCCGGACCTGGATGAAGAGACCTGGTACTGGCAGGACCTGATGGGGTTGACGGTTGTGGATGCCTGTAAGGGCAAACTTGGGACAGTGGCGCAACTTTTTCCCACAGCTGCAGATGATATCCTGGTTGTTACGGATAAAACACCCCAGGGCGAACAGGAAGTGCTGATTCCCATGAATTCAGTGTTTGTCAAGGAGGTGAACCTTGAAACCGGTGTGATTACAACCGATTTGCCCGAAGGTTTCATCACGGACTAATTTGCCATGAAGTTTACCGTACTAACACTGTTTCCGGAATTCCTGGAGGCTTTTTTTGCCAACAGCATCATGGCAAGGGCTTTGAACCGAAAGGTTATCAGCGCTGACACCATCAATATCCGGGATTTTGCCCAAGACCGGCATAACAGCGTGGATGACCGCCCCTATGGCGGAGGAAGCGGCATGGTAATGATGCCCGGGCCTTTGGAAAAAGCCATTGCGTCTGCCAGACAGACGTCCAACACCCCTTGGGTGGTGTGTTTAAGCCCCCAGGGCAACCCCTTTACCCAGGCCCGGGCCTGTGAACTTGCAGCAGCCCGACAGGACCTGATTCTGATCTGCGGCAGGTACGAGGGCATTGACGAGCGGGTCTACACCCGCCAGGTGGATGAAGAGATCTGCGTGGGGGACTTTGTGATGACCGGCGGAGAGATAGCTGCCATGGCAGTAATTGATGCTGTCGCCAGAATGATTCCAGGGGTGTTGGGAAGCAATGAATCCTCCCGGTGCGAATCGTTTATGGACAACCGGCTGGAATATGCCCAGTACACCCGGCCCGAGGTATACGAGGACATTACCGTACCCGGCGTACTCTTATCCGGCAACCATGAAAAGATACGGCAGTGGCGCAGGCGCTCCGCCCTGGAACGAACCTTTATCAAGCGCCCGGACCTGTTTGAAACCCGGACGCCGGATAATGAAGAAAAAGAAATTTTGCGGCAGTGGTGCCGGGAACTTGAGGCCTTGATTCATAAATGAATTTACCTCTTTACCTGGCATTGATCCACTACCCGGTGGTCAATAAAAACGGGCAGATCACGGGATCAGCCCTGACCAACATGGACCTGCACGACATTGCCAGGGCAGGTCGGACATTCGGGGTAAAGGCCTATTATGTGGTTACCCCCTACGAGGACCAAAGAACCCTGGCCTTCCAGATCATGGATCATTGGACCCACGGCCATGGAGGAAGGGTTAATCCGGCACGAAAGTCCGCCCTTGAACGGGTCAGGGTGGCGGATACGTTTGAAGCCGCCTGCAATGATATAGAAAATGAACAGGGGCAGGCCGTGGTAAAAGTGGCCACCAGCGCCAGTGCCCAGGGCCCCATTTGCAGTTGCAGAAAGCTTGGGCAGGACTTGAAGGGTAATGTCCCCCATGTGATTGCGTTTGGCACGGCATGGGGGCTGGCACCGGAAGTGATCAACCAGTGTAACCACATCCTTGAACCCATACAGGGGTCAGGATCAT
>QKDP01000287.1 GCA_003252055.1 Desulfobacter postgatei
CCTGCCGGAGCCCTGAATCTCCAAAAAAAATCGGTCAATCCGGTTGGCCAGCCAGACCACGGGCCGGGCTTTTTGTGCAAAATCCGACTGGTTGTTGATCTGCTCCCGGGTGTAGTAGGGAAGAACCCTGCGGGATTCTGGATCAACACGCGCCATGAGCCGTTTGTGCCCCTTGTAGGCATCGGAGAACGCCGACAGATCAATCTGGAACAGATCATCGGGCATGGAATAGACCGGCCAGGGATATTCCGGGCTTGTCGTGCGGCTGCCCGGATAGGTGGGTTCAAAATAACCGGTAAAAAGGACATCTTTATTTGAGCCGCCCACACTTTTGTACACGGTATACTTTTCCCGGATAAACCGGTTCAAGTCTTTGGTCGAGGGCGTGGTTTTAAGAAACGTTTTAAAGATTTCAAGGGAAAAGATCATATGGGAAGCAGTGTACAAGTCCCCGCCATAATCATAGGTCCGGGTTGCCGGCACCCGCTTAAAATAGACAAGGCTCTGGTCAATGGATGCCCCAAGGTCTTGCAGGAACAAGGTGTCCGTGAATTCGGGCAGGTCTGACTCAGCCACCTTCACCAGCGGATTTTCCCGGAGCTGTTCCTCTTTTTTCTGGACCCGGCATCCCAGGGTCCCGGCAAGGATCAGTATCAGCAACAGATAACGTATGAAGCGGTACAACCCCATGGGCGCTTGATAAATGGTCTTATTTTTCCGGTGCAGACAAAACCTGCCGGGTCTTTGTCCATGATTGTTAATCAGTGTCATCTTCCGGACTCCTTTCCTTCATCCGGTTAAGGGTTAGAACAGGTTCCGGCACAGGTTCACAATTCGCAAGACCGGCGCTGGAAACGCCTAAATTTTCAAATTTCCGGGCCGAGGCCAGCACCCTTTTTTCCATGGCTCCCAGGGTGCGGTTGAAGGTGGCGGCGGTGCGCTCAATATCCCTTCCCAGCCGATTCATGTGTCCTGCCATGGTGGACAGCCGCTCAAAAAGTTCCAGACCAAGTTCCCGGATGGCCCGGGCATTTTCATAGCCGGCCTGCTGCAGCCACACATAGGACACGGTTTTAAGCAGGGTGATCAGCGTAGTGGGCGTGGCCAGGATCACGCCGTGGGCCACCCCTTTTTCTATAAGCTCGGGCCGGGCGGCAAGGGCGGCCGAAAAAAAATTTTCCCCGGGGATAAACAGGACCACAAACTCAGGGCTTGGGCTAAAGGCGGCCGCATAATTTTTTGATCCCAGCTGGACAATATGGGCCATGACCTGGCGGGCATGATCGTCAAGTCTTTTTTTCTGCTCCTGCTCATCTGTTGTTTCCAGGGCGTCCAGATACGCCATGAGCGGCACCTTGGCATCCACCACCACCCGGCGGTTGCCGGGCAGTTGCACCACCATGTCCGGGCGAAGCGCGCCCTTGCCTGCCCCCTGCACGCCTTGCTCAATGAAGTCGCAACGGTCGACCATGCCGGCCAGTTCCACGGCCCGCTTCAGGGTCACCTCCCCCCACCTGCCCCGGACATGGGGCACCCGCAAGGCCTTGACCAGGTTATCTGTTTCTTTGGCAAGCTGATGCTGGGTTTTTGCCATATCCGACAGATATTGACTTATGGCACCAAAGGCCTGACTTCTGTCCTTTTCCATGGTTCCAAGCCGCTGTTCATAGCGGTCCAGCATGCGATGTACCGGGTCAACGGCCCGGGTAAAGGCCTCCTCTTTGACCTTGAAATCCTGATGGGCTTCCCGGACATAGCCACTGAAGTGGGACTGGGCCATATCCATGAACTGCCGGGAATTTTCATAAAGCGCCTTGTCGGACAATGCCTTGAACCGGTCTGAAAAAAAATGCATGACCAGCTTAACAAGGACCAGGGCCGTCAACAGGCCGAGCGCAAACCCGGCCCCTAAAAAGGCCAGGTTGTCCGTGCTGATGGTCATCTGGGCAAAATCGATCATACAGATGCTTCCGGGGCCCTGTACGTGCCGCTTTTTCCGCCGGATTTAAAGGCCAGATGAATATCGGATATCTCCATGCCCTTGTCATAGGCCTTGCACATGTCATATATGGTCAGAGCCGCGACACTGACTGCTGTCATGGCTTCCATCTCCACACCTGTTTTTTCGGTCACAGACACTTCTGCCTCAATGTGAATACAGCTGTTTTCCTTATCGCCGGAAAAATCCACCCGGGCATGGGTGATGTTCAGGGGATGGCACATGGGGATCAGAGACCAGGTCTGCTTGGCCGCCATGATCCCCGCAATGCGTGCTGTTTCCAGCACATTGCCCTTTTTTACCTTTTCATCGACAATGGCGGTCAGGGTATCCGGAGACATGAAAACCACCCCCTTTGCCACGGCAACACGTTTTGTGGAAGATTTATGCCCCACATCCACCATCCTGACACGGCCCTGGCCGTCAACATGGGTAAAGTCGTTCACATCAACTCCTTTGCCGGCCAATTCAGGCAAACGCCTGGGTTTTAGCCGTGGCTTCTGTTTTTATGCGGTTCAGGGCCAAGGTTAAGGCGTCAATCACATGTTCCCGGATATCGCCTGCAACGGCCAGAAACATCACATCCTCGCCCACCATCAGCGGCGTATCCGAATTGATATGCACCAGCACGTCCACAATGCCGGGCATGGCCCGGGTCTGGTCTAAAATCCGATCCAGCTTTTCCCGGTCTACGGTTACCGTAAGGCCCGTGACAGGCCGGCCGTCCCGGGAACTGTCCCGGACCACCCCGTTATGGTAAAGCACCATCCCGGCCTTGGAAAAATCCGGGTGATTTTTCATCTGATTTATCATTGCAGGCAAATCCATGCGCCCTCCTTTATACATTTGTTGATTATAGTAACCCGAATAAGAAATCAAGGTGTTGCCGCGCTAAAAAAAAGATGGTAGAAAAAACTTTTAGGCCACACCCGAACACTTAAGAAGGCATACTATGACAAAAAAAAAGAGTATTCTCAATGATCAGGATTACAAACGGATCATCACCCGCATTGCCTATGAAATCATTGAAAAACATAAAGGGGTAAAAAACCTGGCCTTAGTGGGGATCCAGACCCGGGGGGATTTTCTTGCCAAACGCCTGGCAGAGCAGATAGCAGCCATTGAAGGCACAACACTTCCCGTAGGTTCCATGGACATCAACATGTACCGGGACGACTGGACAAAAATCAGCCACCAGCCTACGGTAAGGCCATCGAACATCCCTTTTGCCGTGGATGATAAAAATATTATTTTAGTGGATGACGTGCTCTTCACCGGGAGGACCATCCGGGCCGCCATGGAGGCGTTGATGGATTTTGGCAGGCCCGCCCGCATTGAGCTTGCCATCCTGGTGGACAGGGGGCACAGGGAACTGCCCATCCAGGCAGATTACCAGGGTATTTTTGCGGACACGGAACCCGAAGACATGATCCATGTTCATGTCCTTGAAAAGGACAACGAAGACTGCGTTTACAGGGAATTGAAAGAAAGGTTTTCATGAGCGCCCACGCCCATCGGACATCTTTGCCCAGACACCTCAAAATTGCCATATTGTCCATGTCCTCCACCAGGACTTTTGAAAATGACAAAAGCGGTTTATGGATAAAAAAACAGGCAAAAAAAGAAGGGCATGAAGTGGTGATTCACCAAGTGATCCCTGACGATGCAAATGCCATCACAGAAGCGCTTGGGCATATTATCGAGCGGATCGCCCCCCAAGCCGTCATCATGACCGGCGGTACCGGCATCAGCCCCAAAGATGTCACCATAGAGGCGGTCCGGCCTCTGTTTGACAAAGAACTGACCGCCTTTGGACCGGTATTTGCCCAGCTCAGTTTTGAACAGATTGACTCTGCTGCCATTTTATCCCGGGCCACGGCAGGCTTTATAAAAAGCACAGCCGTATTCTGCATACCCGGCAGTCTTAACGCCTGCAAACTGGCCTGCAGCAATCTGATTTTCCCGGAACTTGGACATTTGATCAAACATGCAAAGGAATAGATTATGAAAGAACTCGACGCGTTATTAAACGACTGGAAAGATAATGACAACCAGACCCGCAAGGCATTTACCGAGCTTGTGGACCACTTAAATTCCCTGTCCGACACCACCCTTGAATTTGTCAGCCGGCCCGGGGTAAGCTACTCCCTTCGCCCCCGGCATACGGCCCAAGCCAAACGCCCGCTGTTTGCCATGGTGGATGTCATTGATGATGACCCGGATGACCGTTGGCTGTCTGTCTGTTTTTACGCGGACCTAGTCACCGATCCCCAGGAGGACGGAGACCATGTGC